>DASSOZ010000060.1:0-19117 GCA_035700105.1 Acidimicrobiales bacterium | reverse complement strand
GATCGACACTTGCGGGTTCACCGTCGGGGACGACGGCAGCAGCGAGGCGTCGGCGACCCAGACGCCGTCGACGCCGCGGAGCCGGCCCCGCGCATCGACGGGCGCGAGCGACGCGTCCCGTCCCATGCGCGCCGTCCCCGTCGGGTGGAACGCGGCGACGTGAAGCCCGTGCGGCGACGTCACCGCCAGCGCGTCGTCGAGCTCGGCGACCGATCGGACGACGGGCCGTGACGGCACGCCGGTGAGCACCTCCAACGCGCCGGCGGCGAAGAGCAGCCGGCCCATCACGCCGACCGACTGGCGCAGTCGCGCGCCGTCACCCCGCGACAGCAGGTAGGTCAGCACCGACCTGCGGCGACCGAGCACGCGCCCCGATCCCCCGTCGGCGACCATCGCCCCGAGGGTGACGAGGTGATCCGCAGCCGCGATCTGCTCGACGAGCGCACGGCCGTGCCCGGGCAGCACCATCGATCCCATCCCCGGTGGCGTCGACGTCGCCTCCACCAGGATCCCGTCGCGCTCGTGGAACTCCTCGACGGCCGCACTCTGCAGCACGCCGTGCCACGCGACCACCGGCGACGCGAACCGCCCGGCCGCCGGCACCGCCGGGTGGAGCGAGAGGTTGCGCCCCAACCACGGGTGATCGCCGAGCCCGCTTCGCCGCAGCAGCGGCGGCGTCTCCGTCGCGCCGGCGGCGACGACGACGATCGGTGCCCGCAGCTCGAACACCGTGCCGTCGTTCGCCCGCCGGCAGCGCACCCCGACCGCCCGTCCGCGCTCGTGCATGACGCAGTCGACGCGCGCCTCGCTGACGATCCGGGCACCCGCGGCGCACGCGTCGGGCAGCACGCTCAGATGGACGCCGAGCTTGGCGTTGCGAGGGCAGCCGATCGCGCACTGGCAGCAGCCGCCGCAACCCGGCGCGTTGCGCAGGAGCGGACCCGATCGCCAGCCGAGCGCGTCCGCGCCGGCGAGGAGGAGCCGCCCGTTGTTGCCCATCACGTCCAGGGGCACCGGCGCAACGTGGAGCGTGCGCTCGACGTCGTCGAGGTGCGCGCCGTCGAGATCGACGCCGAAGACGTCGCGCCACCGCTGGAGCACGCGTGCGGGCGTGCGGAAGCAGGTGCCGGAGTTGACGAGCGTGCTGCCACCGACGCCGCGCCCGATCGGCATGACGACCGGCGGCCGCCCGAGCACGACCGTCGTTCCCGCGTCGCGGTACAGCCCGGCGAAGCGGTCGAGGGGGTGCGCGGTGCGGAACTCCTCGACGTCCCATCGACGGCCCTCTTCGACGACGACGACGTCGAGGCCGTGGCGCGCCAGCGTGCGCGCCGCGATCGCGCCACCCGCACCGGACCCGACGACGACCGCATCGGCGTGAACGGTGGCCGGCCACGACGGCGACGGCGTCACGTCCAGCGCCGGCGACGGCCGTGCGGGGCCGTCTACCGAGGACCGGGCGAGCATGTCGGCGGCGTGCTCGTGCGCGCCGGCGACGAGGAGGACGAGCGCCTTCAACGCGTCGAGCGCCTGCGATCCGACCGATGTGGATGCCAACCGGTCGAGCACCCGCGCCCGTCCACCCTCGTCGAGCGTCGCCAGGCGCCGGCCGGTCGTCGCCACCGCGAGGGCGTCGAGCGCGACCATGCCCGCCCGAAGGCCGTGGCGGGCCTCGGGCGGCAGCCTGGTGGTGAACGCGCCGACGCGCGACGCGAGGACGTCGGTGTCCGGCCCGCCCGCCTCGGGGGGGAGCAGCGCGGCGCACACTCCCGCGAGCGCGCTCATGGTGTCCTCATGCGGTCGCTCCCGCGAAGAAGACCGCGCGCAAGAGATCCGTCCGGCCGCGCAGGTCGGCGGCGCGTCCCTCGAACCGGACCTGACCGCGCTCGAGGAAGTAGGCGCGGTCGCTGAACGACAGCGCGAGGTCGACGTGCTGCTCGACGACGACGACGGCCACGCCCCGCGAGCGCAGCTCCGTGACGACGTCGAGCAGCTGTCCGACGATGACCGGTGCGAGCCCGAGGGACAGCTCGTCGATCATCAGGAGCCGCGGCTGCGGCATGAGCGCGCGGGCGAGCGCCAGCATCTGCTGCTGCCCGCCGGAGAGTGTCCCCGCGAGGTGGCGCCGGCGCTCGGCCAGCCACGGGAACAGCGAGAGCACCTCCTCGGCCCGCGCCGCCCGCTCGCCACGGGCGACCGTCGTGCCGCCGACCCGCAGGTTGTCCTCGATCGTCAGTCCCGGGAACGTGCCGCGGCCGCCCGGCATCTGCACGACACCGGCGCGCACGAGATCGGCCGGGCGCGCGCGTGTGACGTCGCGACCGTCGAACGAGATCGACCCGGCCGCGCTCGCCACGACCCCGGAGATCGCCCGCAGCAGCGTCGACTTCCCGGCGCCGTTCGTGCCGAGCAGCGCGACCGTCTCGCCGGCCATCACGCGGAAGTCGACGCCGCTCAGCACGCGCACCTTTCCGTAGGCGACGTCGAGCGCGTGCACGTCGAGCAGGGGCGCCGCGGTGGTCACGGCCCGTGCACCTCGGAGACGACGGCACCCGCGGTCGCCCGCACCACGACGGACGACGACCGCACGCGGCCGCGGCGGGCGACGACGAACGTCCCGTCCGTGGCCGTAGCGGCGTGCGAGACGCGGCCGTCGGCCCACCGGACGTCGACGGACGCACCGGCGACGCGCCCGTAGACCGCCGACAGCGCCGGAACGCGGCCTCCGCCTGGCGTCGCCGCCCATGCGATCGTCGCGTCCCGCGGCGCGGCCTCGACCGGGACGCCGAACCAGCCCTTGTCGTCGCGGTACGCGACGACGACCCCGAGCCGGCCGCCCTTCGACACCAGCAGCACCTTGACGTCGCCGACGCGGGTCTCACCGGCGACGCGGCGGTCCGACGCCACGACCGCGTCCGCCCGCGACGCGCCGGTCGGGAGACTCGCCAGTCCGACGAGCGCGGCGCCGAGGACGACGGCGATGGCGACGGCGAGCCCCCGGATCATCCGCGCACGTACCTGTCCGCGGCGACGTCCCACCAGCGCGCCAACCGGCGTCGCTGCGCGAACAGCGCCCCGCCGCCGAGCGCGAACGCGACGACCGCCCACACCCACCCCGACCAGGGTCGCGAGAGCGTCACCGTGTGGCGGCTGGCGACGAGCGCGAATGCGTCCGACGATGGCGCCGGCGACGCAGCAGGCGGCGATGCCGTCGCGCTTCCGTCCGCGCCGGCCGGTGGCGCGGGGCGAACGGCGCCCGGCCGCGCCAGGTCGGGGAGCGGTGTGTCGCGCGCCGGCAGGTCGCTGACCGCGGGGAACGCCGAAGGCGACTCGCTGCCGAGCGCGACCAGTGCGGATCCACCGGCGAGCGTCAGGCGGAGGAAGTAGTTGTTCGCCGGATCGGGGTTCTGGCCGAGGAACGACACTCCGCCGCCCGACACCTCGGCTCGGCTGCCGTCCGGTGCCACGCTCGTGCGCGGCTGCACGACGCGCACGTCGCTGTAGTCGCCCTGCGACAGGACCTCGCGCACCGTGTCGGCCGCGGCGGGGACGAGATCGAGCGGCACCTTCGACTTGTCGACGCGCACGCCGCCGGCGCCGATCGTGACCGGCACGCCGGCGACGGTGGCGTCACTCACCGCCACGACGCCGGTCGCCGTCGCACCGCCGGCGTCCCCGGTCGTCCGTGCGACTGCGTGGTAGGTCACCGAGCCGAGACGGATCGGGCCGACGACGGCGTCGTCGATGACGGCGAGCGCCTCGGCGACGAGCGCGTCGCCGCCGCCGTCGCCGAACGCCTCCGACCGGCTGACACCCGAACCCGAGCCCGACGCGACGACGCGCGCCGACGGGCGCGTGTCACATGTCGCCTCGAGCTGCATGCCGCCGGGCGCAGCCGTGGCGTGGCGCGAGATGTTCGGCGCGGTGGCATCGCACTCGGCAACGGTGTCCGGCGGCGGGGGACCGGTGTAGAGCTCGATGGTGCCCGCGTCGGTCGCGGCGGCACGGCCGTACGCGGCCGCGGGCGCGTTCGACACCGAGATCCGCGTGCCGGCGGGGCGCACCCCGACGCTGGTCTCGTTGGTCCCGGGCGCCGGCTCGACCGGGAAGGCGTCGGCGCGGATCGTGAACGACCGCGCCAGGAACGGCGCCGCCGCCGGCGACGTCGGGGACGGCGGCCGCGCGGACGCGACCGCGCCGAGACCGAGCAGCGCGACGGCGGCGACGAGCGATTTCACCGACCGGGACCGCGTCATCGCGCCGCCGCCCCGAGGTACGACGCGAGGACGTCGGGGTGGGCGAGCACGTCGTGGGGCGCACCCGACGCGACCACTCGCCCGAGGTCCATGGCGACGAGGCGGTCGGCGAGCCCGGCGACGAACGGCACGTCGTGGTCGATGAGGACGACGGCGGCCCCCCGGCGCACGCCGTGGATCACGGCGCCCAGTGACGCGACCTCGGACTGCTGCAGGCCGGACGCCGGCTCGTCGAGCAGCAGCACGCTCGGCCGGCGCGCCGCCAGGCACGCCAGCTCGACGGCGCGTGTCGTCCCGAACGACAGCTCGGCGACGCGGTGGTCGAGGTAGCGGCGGACGTCGACGAGGTCGAGCAGCTCGTCCACCCGCGCCCGCGCCATCGCCTCCTCGCGCCGCGCCGACGGCAGGCCGAGTGCGTGCGACAGCGCGCCCGACGTGTACGCGGGGTGGAGCGCACCGAGCAGCACCTCGCGCACCGTGAGCGACGGGAACAGCCGCGCGTCCTGGAACGATCGAGCGAGGCCGGCGCGCGCCCGCAGGTACGGCAGCTGCGAGGTGACGTCGCGCCCGCCGAGGCGGATAGAGCCGCGCTCGAGCGGCGCGAACCCGGACAGCGCGTCGAGCAGTGTGGTCTTCCCGGCGCCGTTCGGCCCGATGATGCCGACGATCTCGCCCGGCGCAACGGCGAGATCGACACCTGCGACCGCGTGCACGCCTCCGAAGCGCACGCTGACGTCGTGTGCCTCGAGCGCCGGGGTGACGGCCGCCGTCACTCGACCGCTCCGATGGGCGACGCGGTGACGCCGACGACACCGACGTCGCGATCGAGGTCGCGGTCGACGTCGCGCCGCAGCCGCCGGGCGAGCGACTGGACGAGGCCGACGAGCCCGTCGGGGTTGCCGCCGAGCACGGCGACGATGCCGAAGCCGACGAAGACCGAGGTCCAGTCCGACACCGCCCCCGACGACCGGAACACCTCCGTCAGGTAGACGAAACCGAAGGCACCGACGACGGCGCCGAGCGGCGAGCGGATCCCGCCCACGATCGCCATGCCGAACGCGGCGAGCGACAGCACGAGGAAGCCGAACGCCGCCGACGAGAACGTCCCGAGCGCGTACGCCAACAGCGCGCCGGCAAGACCGGCCTGCATGGCCGCCACCGCGAACGCGAGCAGCCGGTACTTGACGGGGTTGGCGCCGTCGGCGGCGGCGGCGCGCTCGTTGTCGCGGACCATGCGCAGTGCCCGACCCGTCCGCGAACGCCCGAGCGCGGCCGTCGCCGCGAACACCATCGCGGCGACGACGAGCACGAGCAGCGCGTACGCGCGATCGCCCCGCACGAGCGACGGCCGTGTGACGGTCATCGCCGCGCCCGCGTTCGCCAGCCAGTGCTGACGGAACAACGTCTCGTCGAAGAGCCCGGCGAGCGCGACCGTCGCGACGGCGAGGTAGAGCGGGCGCAGGCGCAGGGCGGCGATGGCCACGACCGCGCAGACAGGGATCGTCGCCAGCGCCGCGAGCGGCAAGACGAGCACCAGCGGGAAACCGAGGCGCGTCCCGAGCACCCACGCCAGGCACGCGCCGACACCGGCGAAGGTGCCCGGCATGAGCGACACCTGTCCGGACCAGCCCGTGAGCACGACCAGCGACAGGCCCAGCAGCGCGTAGATCATCGTGTTCGACGTCACCGCGGCCCAGAAGCCCGACTGCCCACTGATGAGCAGCGCGACCGGCGCCATGGCGACGAGCCACCAGCGCGGCGCGCCGAACAGCGGGACACGGGCGCCCCGCACCGCCAACCGGTCGTCGCCCTCGAGCGCCCGCGCCTCCTGCTCGGACACGAAGAAGCGCTCGACACGCACGAGCAGCAGGACGAGCACGAGCGCGGTCGCGATGACGCCACGCAACCCGTTGACCGGTGACGGCGCGCCGACGAGGAGCTCCTGCGCGAGTCCGAGCCCGAGACCGCCGGCGAGCGCGGCCGGTGCGCTGACGAACCCACCGACGAGCGCGGCGGCGAGGGACTTCAACTGGATGCCCGACAGGGCGAGCGGGCTGATCGCGCCGAACGGCACCACCAGCACGGCGGCGAGCGCGGCGCTGGCGCCGGCGATCGCCCACGTCGTGCGCTCGATGCGCCGGTCGTCGATGCCCGACAGGCGCGCCGCCAGCGGGTTCTGGGCGAGCGCCCGCACCTGCACGCCGAACGCCGTGCGGGCGAGCAACAGCGACAGCCCGACGCTGGCGGCGACGCCGAGCACGACGAGTGCGAGCCGCTGGTACGGCACGACCGCACCGGCGATCGACACACCGTCGGTGAGTGGCAGCAGGCTGTGCCCGAACGCGCTCGGTGTCCCCAAGGGTCCCCACAGCAGCCCGACACCGCCCTGGATGACGCCGGCGACGCCGAACGACACGAGCAGCTTGACGACCTGCGACGCGCGCGCGACCGGCGCGAACGCGACGCGATGCACGACGACGCCGAGTACCGCGCCGAACGCGACCGCGATGACGAGCGCGACGCCGACGGGCAGCGACGGGTACCGCTCGAGGAGCTCGAAGTCCACGTACGCCGCCGCGGTGCCCATGGACGCGTGGGCGAAGTTGAGGACGCCGCTGGCCCGGTACACGAGCACGATGCCCACCGCGAGGAGCGCGAACACCGCGCCGATGGCGAGGCCGAGCACGGCGTACTGGACGAACGTCATCGTCTGCTCACGTGCGGAGCTCGCCGAACGAGAGCGGGTCCGACATCCGCACGTACCTGCCGCCCTTGAGTCGCAACAGCGTCGACTGCGAACCGCCGAGGTGGCGGTCGGGGTCGAACGTCAAAGGTGACGTCGTGCCGAGGTCGAGGTTCGTCGTCGTGTTCAACGTGCGCACGAACGCGTCACGGTCGGGTCCCGACCTGCGCATGGTCTCGGTGAGCAGCTGCATCCCCACCCACGCCGCCAGTTCGTGCCCGGTCGTGCGGCCGCCGGGGTAGCGGCGGGCCATCACGTCGAGGAACTGGCGCATCTGCGGTGACGGCCGGTCGGTGAACGACAACCCCGCGGTCTCCGTCAGGACCACGTCGTCGCACGTCGCCGCGCACGAGTCCTCGACGAGCGCGCTCCACGCCGCCGGGCCCACCCACTGTGCGTCGTTCCACTGCTGCCGGGCGGCAGCGAGCCGTCCGTAGATGAGCAGCACGGGGTTCGACGCGACGACACCCTGCGCGCCGCGCACCCGCATGCGGGTCACGATCGAGTCCATGTTCGTGACTGCGTCCTCGGCCGCCTCGACCGGCTCGACGTCGACGACCTCGACACCCTCGCGCTCGAGCTCGTCGCGCAGCAGCGGCACGCCGACGGACTCGGTCGGCACGTTGACGTACGTGATCGCGACCTTCGACAGGTGCGCGTACCGCGTCACCATCGCCGGGATGAACTTGCCGTAGAACGCGCCGGTGGGGAGAGTGGCGAAGTTGATCGGCGACAGCGCATCGGACGTCTGGTTCTCGGCGCCGCCCTGGATGAGCGGTACGCCCTTCTGGACGAGGTACGGGATCACCGGCTGGAACGCCACGACCATCACGTAGGTGTTGACGAGCGCGAACACGTGGTCGTGCTCGACGAGCCGCTTCGTCGCTTCGAGCGCATCGGCCTGACACACGAGGCAGGCGTTGTAGGCGATGAGCTCGACGCGGGCGCCGTTGATGCCGCCGGCGGCGTTGAGCTCGTCGATGAACGCCTGCGTCGTGCGCAGGATCGGCTCACCGAAATCCCGCTGGCCGCCCTGGAGGGGCAGGACCGTACCGAGCTTGATGACGTCCGGGCCGCCGGCGGCCGCGGCGCCCGCGCCGCTCGTCCCGCTGCCGGCCGCGGTCGCGCCGGTTGCCGCCGCGCTCCCGGACACGGCGCTCGAACCGGCGTCGCCGATGACGCCGGCCAGCGACGGGGTGCCGCCGTCGGCGAGCGTCGTCGTGGTGAGGCCCGCGGCCGTGCCGCGCAACGCCCGCGTCTCGAACTCGACGGTCGTGCGCCCGCTGCACGCCGCGGTGGCGAGGACGCCGACGAGCAGCACGACGGCGAGCCGGGCACGCCCCCTCGTCCCCATCGGCTCGCGAGCCTCGCGGCTTGTTGACTGACGTGTCAATCTGCGCCTACGGTCCCGGCGGTGACGACGGTCGAGACGCTCGCGTCGTGGGCGACCCGGCTGTCGGTGGCGGACGTGCCGCCGCGCGTTCGTGAGCGGTGCGCCGCGCAGCGGGCGTCGGTGCTCGCGGCGGTCGGGGCGTCGCTCGACGACGAGGCGACCCGGCGCGTCATCACCGCGGTTTCGGCGTGGGCCGGCGACGGCCCTGCACCGCTCGTCGGGACGTCGCGCCGGGTCGGTGTGGAGGATGCGCTGTTCGCGGCCGCGGCGGCGTCGGTCGCGCTCGACTTCGACGACTACCTCTGCTTCGCCCACACCGGGCACTCCGCCGTCCTCGTCCCGCTGCTGCTGGCGTGCGAGACGGCTTCCACCGCAGACGACCAGCTCGTGGCCCAGGTCATCGCCAACGAGATCGAGGCCCGCCTCGGCGGTGCGTGCCTCATCGGTCCGCAGAACGGGCAGCTCTGGTCGTTCGTCCACGCCGCCGGCGGCGCGCTCGCCGCCGGTCGCCTCCTCGGTCTCGACGAGGCGCGCCTCGCGCACGCGCTCGCCCTGTCGCTGTACCAGCCGGCGCGGGCGACGGCGCCCGGCTTCATGGCGCCGGACTCGAAGCTGCTGACCGCGGCGGAGCCCGCGGTCGCGGGCGTGCGGGCGGCACGCCTCGCCGCCAGCGGGGTGACCGGACCGCTCGACGCACTCGACGATGTCCACGGGTTCCTCTCGGCGTTCGCGTACGCGCCGCTGCGGGGGATGCTCGCCGGCGGGCTCGGCGAGGCGTGGGCGACCGACACGCTGTGCGTGAAGCCGCACCCCGGGTGCGCGTACCTCGACACGCTGCTCGACGCGCTCGTCGAGCTCGGCCCGCCACCGGCACGTGATGTCGCCTCCGTGACCGTGGACGCGTCGCTGCTCACGTGCCAGATGGACGCCATGTCGTCGGCGTACGCGTCCGGTTCACAACGCGCCGCGCCGACGCCCGTCACGGTCACGTTCTCCGTGCCGTGGAACGTGGCGATCCTCCTCGTCGCCGGCGAGCTGACGCCGCGGCAGCTGCGACCGACCTGGCTGGCTGAGCACCACGCCGAGCTGCGTGACGTCGCGGGACGCGTGTCGCTGCGCCACGACTGGGCGTTGACCCGGGACGCGGCAGCGTCGTTCGGCCGGCTGCTCCCGCCCGCCGCGCTCCGCCGCGACGCCGGCGTGCGCGCGCTCGGGCGCGGGTTGCGGTCGGTCCGCGCCGACCACCCCTCGATCGTGAGCGGGGCCGGTGACCTGCGGGGGATCGCCGCGCTCGTGCGGCCGGACGCGGGCACGCTCGCCCTCGTGCGGGGCGCGCACTTCTGGGATCCGCGTGCGCTCGACGGCTTCGCGATGACGTTCCCGGCGCGCGTCAGTGTGCGGCTGCGCGATGGTCGGACGACGACCGCGGAGTGCGACGTCCCCCGCGGCGGCGCCGGGCACCCGACCGACACCCCCGAATCCGCCGCCGAACGGAAGTTGTCGGCGTGGCCGTCGCCGCTCGGCGACGTGGCGGTCGCGTGAGCTTCCTCGTCGATCCGCCTCTGCTCGTCGTGTCGGGCGTCGCCATCGAGCGCCTCGCCCCCGACGAACGCACGGCGCGAGCGGCCGAGCGCGCGGTGCTGGCGACGTTCTTCGCCACGTCCGTCGGGCTGTACCTCGAGGCACCGGCGACCCGCTGGCTCTGGCGACTCTGCCGCGCCCGATCCGGCCGCGACTGGATGTGGAACTCGGGCGTGTTCCACTTCGACGAGACGCGGGCCGGGCCCGGCACGCACGTCCTCGCCGCAGCGATCTTCGCCCTCTACCCGTCGTTCATCCGCGCCGGGCGCAGACTCGGCGGGCGGCGCGCGTCGACCTGAACGAACGCCACCGACTGCGCCGGGAGGTGGATGCGCACGTGCCCGTTGCCGTCGATCGCCGTCGGCTCGGCGATCGACGCGCTCGCGTGCGCCGGATCGAGCCGTCGCACGGTGACGCGACCCACACGCCACGGCATGTTCGCCAGGGTGACGTCGACGTCGTGATCGGCGGGGCGCGACGCCGAGAACGACGCGAGGAGCAGGGTGAGGGAGCGACGTCCGAGCGAGGCGGTCGCCCACACGCCGTCGCCGCGCGACGGCGTGACGACGACGCGCTGCGGCTCGAGCCGCTGCCACAGCCAGAACGTCCACCACGCCGGCTTCGGCTGACCGCTCGACGTGACGAGGCCGAAGTCGCCGGGGTGCCCGCCGTAGGAGTCGGCGGCGTGGAAGAACGCGGACGCGTCGAGGCCGGCCGCCTGCAGCTCCTCGAGCACGGCGGCGTCGAACGCCGCACCTTCGTGCGTGTCGTTGCGGGTGTCGAACCCGCCGGCCGACACGTTCCACTCGTCGAGCACGAGCAGCGGCATCGCCCGGCCGGATCCCGCGAGGTACGCCGCCGTCCACTGGCGCACGAGCGGGACCTGGCCGCCGAACGTCGCGGGATCGGCGATGGGGTTGCGGCGCCCCACGGCGGGCCACGCCGCGGTGAGCGGCGCCGGCACGAGTGGCTCCGGTCCGTCCGGACCGAGGAACGGATAGTTCCCGTAGTAGTGCCACGACACGAAGTCGAGCGGTAGCGACGCGTCGTCGCGGAACGGCGCGAGGAAGGCCGCGAGATAGACGGGGTCGGGCACCGCCGTGGCCGCGCCGCCGAAGTGGAGGCGGACACCGGTCTCGCGCTGGACGTCGCGCACGGCGCGCGCCGAGCGCGTCATCGTGTCGACCCACGCGGTCGGCGAGTCCTGCCAGAAGATCGGGATGTCGGGCTCGTTCCAGGCCTCGAACCACGTCGCCCGCGCCGGCGCGGTGGCGAGCGCGAGGACGGTGCGGTGGACGAGTGCCTGCCAGGCGTCGGGGTCGGCGGGTGCGACCTTCGTGGCGTCACGGCCGTACGCGTTCGGACCGCCGAGCCACGCCGGCATGTACGACAGGATCACGAGCGGCTCGCCACCGATGCCCCGGATCGCCGCGACCTGGTCGAGCAGCGGTTGGATCCGGAACGAGTCGCGGTCGGGACTGACGTCCTGCAGCGACGCATCGATGCGCACGAAGCGCGGCTGCAGCGGCGCGATCGCCGGGCCCGCGCCCGGCACCCAGCCGGCGCCGACCAGGTCGCGGTTGATCGGTCCCTGTGGTCGCGCCGCGTCGACGGTGACGGCCGTGACGGAGCCGGCCCCGCGGGCGGCCGGGACCGCGAGCATGGCGACGACCGCGGCGACGGCCACGACGGCGGCGCGCCTCATGCGGCCTCGAGGAGCACGGAGAACGACACGCCGACGGCGACGACGCGCCCCCCGGCGGCGACCTCGACGGCGACGGTCGCGACGCCCGCGTCGACCGACACCAGCCGTCCGGCGGCGACGAGCGACGCGGCGGCGTCGTCGACGTCGACGGCGGCGGCGGCGAACCGGAGCGACAGGTCGGGATTCGGATGGGCGAGACGCGTGCCCCGGCAGGCAAGTGCGACGGGCGGTCCGACGCAGAGGTCCGCCGCCAGGCACACCGCTTCCGCGCTCGCGTCCGGGTCGTCCCACGGCACGTCGATCGCAGTCGTGACCGGCGCGCCCCGGTCGGTGTCGACCGCCCGCGGCGCCAGCGTGTCGATGATCGGCGCCTCGAACCCCGGCGGTTGGGGCCACGGCCGGCCGTCGGCGGCGTCCGCGGTCGCCGCCACCCAGTCGGGAGCCGGCACGTCGACGGTGCGGCGTGCGAGCGCGGCCCGGTCGACCAGCGTGACCGTCGAGTGCGTCGTCGTGCGGTCGCGCTCGTCGACGAGGTCGACGACGACCGTCGTCATGCTCCGGCCGCCGTGCAGCACCGACGCACGCGCCCTGGCGCGCCCGGCCGGGAGTGCCCGCACGAACCGGCAGTCGAGCGACGCGGGCGCGCGACCCGGCGCCGCGTGCCGAGCGACGCTCACGGTCGCGGCGGCGAGCGCGCCGCCGAAGACGCCGCCGAACGCGCCGTGGAGGTGCCGTCCGAAGGCGAACGCCGGCTCGTCGCCCTCGCCGGTGACGCGCCCGAGGAACTCGTCGGGGGTCACGCCGGTCCGCGGCCGTCCGGCGGCCACGGCGCAACGCCGTCCTCGAGCGCGACGTCGAGCGTCCGCAGCATGCCGGCGATCATCCGCCACAGCCCGATCGCGGTGACGAGCTCGACCAGCACCGGACTGTTCGCGTCCCCGCCGCCGACGTGCTCGACGCACGCGGTCCACGTCGCGTCACCGACGCGGCCGTCGCGCAGGGTCTCGTCGGTCGCGGCCAGCACCGCCCGCTCCGCGTCGCCGAACGCCGCGCAGTCGGACCAGTCGCGCACGGCGAGCACCTCGTCCTCGGCCAGTGACGAGCGCAGCGCGATCGGCCAGTGCTGCGTCCACTCGTACACCGACCGCGTCGCCCAGCCCAGCCGCATGATGACGAGCTCCCGCAACCGCGCGTCGAGCGACGGCTGGACGAGCAACGCGAGGAGCATGTCGTTCACCGACTTCGCGACGCGCTCGTGCCGGAGGAGCACGCGGAACACGTTCAGGTCGGCGAAGAGCGCCGGCACGCCGGCGCGTTCCGCCGCCGCCCTCGCCGCGTCCGGGTCGAGCGGCTCGATCACGGGCGCACCGTCGTGCGCCCGTGACAACCGTGAGGTCCGGCTCCCGCCGGACCAAGCGTCGGACATGGTTCGCTCGCCTGCGGCTCGCTCACGGGACCAGCACCCCGTGGACGGGCGGCGTGTCGTCGGTCTCGCCGGCCATGCACCGGACGAGCTCCTCGATGCCGTCGAGGCCGGCCGTCCGCCGGGGGAGATCGGCGAACCCGTGGCGGCCCGATGCGAGCAGGTCGAGCGCGGCGGCGTACGCGGGGGCGTCGACGCCGAGGGCGCCGAGCAGGCGCAGCTCCTTGTAGACGATGAGGTCGGGCCAGAAGCCGGGGGTGTCACCCGACCCCCGCGTCCCGGCGACGACGACGGTGCCACCGGCGCGGGCGCAGCCGATCGCCTGGGCGAAGGCGGCCGGTGCCTTGGCGGTGACGTCGACGACGACGTCGGCGAGCCGGCCGCCCGTCGCCCGGCGCAGCGCGTTGGCAGGGTCGTCGACGGCGACGTCGACCACGAGGTCCGCGCCCAGTTCGGTCGCCACGCGCAGCCGGCCGGCGTCACGGTCGCCGTGTCCGGTGACCATGACGAACGCCGCGCCCGCGTCCTTGGTGGCGACCAGCGCGGACAGCCCGCGGATGCCGGGCCCGAGGATCGCCACGACGTCACCCGTCGTCGTGCCGGGCACGGTGACACCCCAGCGGATGCCCGCGCCGAGCGGGTTGAACAGCGTGGCGACGACCGGGTCGAGCCCGTCGGGGACGCGGTGCACGATCGCGTCGGAGCCGAGGTACTGGTGCGTCGCGTACCCGCCCCACAGCCCGGGTGCCTTGTCGACGTCGATGAAGCCGTACATGTCGCCCATGCCGTGGCGCTCGCACCGCCGGTACTCGCCGCGCTGGCACGCGGCGCAGGCGCGACACGACTGGAAGACCTCGACAGCGATCCGGTCGCCGGCGTCGACACCCCACCGCGTGCGCGCGGCGTCCCCGATCTCCTCGATCACGCCGACCGTCTCGTGCCCCGGCACGAACGCGAACGACGCCGGTAACGCGCCGGTGTACTGCTCGTGGTCGGTGCCGCACAGGCCGCACGCCTCGACGCGGACGAGCGCGTCGTCGTCGCCTATCTCCGGGAGTGGCAGCGTCCGCGTGGTCAGCCGGCGTGGCCGCTCGAGGACCCGGGCCCGCGCCGGCATCGACCTTGACGTCGCCCCCATGCGACCGACATCCTCACCGTCCGCTAACTGATCCGTCAATCAAGAAGGGCACGGGACATGCCGCTCACCGAGGAGGAGCAGAACGCGCGCCGCGCCGCGGTCGTGAAGATCATGCCGGCGACGCCGTTCCTCAAGGGTCTCGGCATCGTGTTCGACCGCTACGAGCCGGACGACGTCGTGTTGCGCCTGCCGTTCCGCGAGGACCTCACGAACGACGGCGTCTACTACCACGGCGGCGTGATCGCGTCGGTCGTCGACACCGCCGGTGCGGCGGCGGCGTGGTCGAACCACGACTTCGACAAGGGCGCCCGGGCGTCGACGATCTCGCTGTCGATCCAGTACGTGGGCGCGTGCAAGACGTCCGACCTCGTGTGCTCGGCGCGCACGGTGCGCCGCGGCAAGGAGCTGACGTTCACCGAGATCACCGCCGCCGACGCCGACGGCAACGTCGTCGCCCACGCGGTGCAGACCTATCGCATCGTGTAGGTGCTCGCCGTCGCCCGGTCGAGCGCAGCCTCGGCCTCGGCGACGAAGCGCTCGACCAGCTCGCCCGCGGGGATCACCTCGGTGATCGCGCCGACACCCTGGCCCGCGGGGTAGCACTCCTTGGCCGGGTCGATGCCGGGCGTCGACTCGTCGGCGCCGAGGTGCAGCGCGCCGTCGGTGATCGAGCGCAGCATCTGGTCCGGGAACGGCTTCAGCTCGTCGGTGTGCGACTCGAACCACGTCGTGTACTCGTTGCGGACGACGCGCATCGTCTTGCCGGAGTACGCCCGCGAGACCACCGTGCCGTCCTCCGCCGTGCGCACGAGGGCGTCCTTGTACCCGGCGGCGGACCGCGCCTCGGGGGTGGCGATGAACCGCGTGCCGACCCACACGCCGTCGGCGCCGAGCGCCAGTGCAGCCGCCAGCCCGCGGCCGTCGAAGATGCCGCCGGCGGCGACGACGGGGACCTGCGCGCCGACGGCGTCGACGATCTGCGGCACGAGCGGCATCGTCGCGACCGTGCCCGTGTGACCGCCGGCCTCGGTGCCCTGGGCGACGACGATGTCGCAGCCGGCCGCGACCGCACGCCGCGCGTGCTCGACCTTGCCGCACATGTTGACGACGAGGACGCCCGAGCGGTGGCAGAGGTCGATGACGTCGCGGGGCACGCCGAGGCCGGCGACGAACACCGACGCGCCCTCCTCGATCAGCAGCGACACCTGCGCTTCGAGATCACCGGGCATCGCCGTCAGCAGGTCGACGCCGAACGGGCGGTCGGTGAGCGCCCGCACCTTGCGCATCTCGTCGACCATCATCTCGCTGCCCATCGTCGAGGCGCCGAGGCAGCCGAAGCCGCCGGCGGCCGACACCGCGGCTGCGACCTGGTGGTACGACACGCCGCCCATGCCGGCGAGCATGACCGGGTGCTCGATCTCGAGCAGCTCCGTCAGTCGGGTCCGGATCATCCGTGCTCCCTCAGTTCGCGTTCACGAGTGGTCGTAGTTGGCGACGATCGCCATCAGGTCGAGGTCGCGCTGGCGCACCGGTGTGTCGAGCCACCGGCCGTCGTCGGCGACGAGCAGCCGGTCGTCGAGCGGCTTGCCCGACAGCGCCGACGTCGCCGAGCCGACGCAGTACTGCAGGATCCACGCCCGCCGCGGCCGGTCGGTCGTGTTCGGGCCGCTCTTGTGCATGAGCAGCGACGAGAACACGAGGACGTCGCCGCGCGCGACGGGCACGGGCACGCCGCGCTCGTCGCCGTCGTACCCGACGCGGAACGGTCCGGTCCCGCCGTTGACGTGCGCCGTGCGGCCGCGGACGTGGCTGCCGGGCTGCAGCCACAGGCACCCGTTCGACTCGTCGGCGTCGTCGAGCGCCAGCCAACACGTCACGTACTCCTCGGGCACGGTTGGCGTGTAGCCGCTGTCCTGGTGCCACGGCAGCTCGGTGCGCGCCTGCGGCGGCTTCACGACCGCCTGTTCCCAGAACAGCCGCACACCGTCGCGCCCGCCGTCGAGCAGCGGGAACACGATGTCGGCCCACCGAGCGTCGGTGGCGACCCGCAGGAGCGGTTCGCTCGTGAGGTGCAGCATCGGCCGGTACGACAGTGGTCCGTCGTCGCGGTCACCGAGGGCGACGTCGAATGCCGCGGCATCGACGTGTTCGACGATCGCGTCGCACTCGTCGGCGTCGAACACGCCGTGGGCGACGAAGTAACCGGTGTCGACGTCGAACGCGGTCGTCGTTGCCATCACACCACCTTGTAGGTCGGGGGCCAGCCGGTCACGTGCACCCGCCGGCCGACGAGGTTCTCGGTCTCGACCGCGCGACCGTCGGTGGGCGCGGCGGTGGCCACGACCCGCCGGCCGTCGGCGAGCGTCGCGATCACGGGTGCGGACTGGACGTCACCCGCCGGCGTGTAGATCACCGTCGACGCGTCCACCGTCGCGTCGGCGTCGAGCACCTCACCGACGACGACGTCGAGCGCGGACGCGTCGATCGCCCGCTGCGCGTCACCCGTGTCACCGGCGGCGAAGCCGTTCGGCGGCGGCGTCGTGCCGTACACCCCGACGCTGTGCTTGGTCACGTACCAGCCGAGCCCGGTGACGAGGCCCGCCCCGGGTTCGGTGCGCAGCCGGTCGACCATCGTCGCGATCGCATGGGTCGTGTAGTTGTTGCCCGGGCCGCCGAAGTAGGGGAGCCCCCCGGTGACGGTGAGGCCGCGCCCGTCGTCGAGTGCGACGCCGAGGGCGGCCGCCCCCATCTGCACCGCGCTCGGGAAGCACGAGTAGAGGTCGAACGCGGCGAGGTCGTCGACGGTCACGCCAGCGGCGTCCAGCGCGGCGCGCCCCGCGGCGGCGATGCCCGGTGATGCGCCGAGGTCAGGTCGGGCCGACGGGAACCAGACGTCGCTGGCGTCGGCGCCGGACCACACGAACACCGCGCCGTCGGCGACCCCGAGCTGCCTGGCGACGGCGAGCGACGTGACGACGATCGCCGCCGCCTGGTCTCCGCCGAGGAACGCGTTCATCAGCTTCGTGTAGGGCTCAGTCACGAGACGGTTCGACGGTGACGGTTCGGCGAGCTCCTGCGCCGACCGCGGCTCGGTGAACCAGGCGTGCGGATGCTTGGCGGCGACCTCCGTGAACGGCGCGAGCAGCCGGCCGAGGAACGCGCGCTGCTCCGCGAACGACCGGCCGGAGCGCGCCGCGAGCACGCTCTCGAACAGCGGGTAGACGTGGGCCGGCGCCAGCACGCCCACCGCGGTCTCGGCCGGGCCGATGCCGGGCCGGTCCTCGCCGATCACCGGATCGGGGGTGAAGCCGTCCGCGGCGGGCGGGAACGTCGGCTGCGACCGCGCCGACCGCATCGTCTCGGCGCCGACGATCAGCGTGGCGCCGGTGAGCGTCCCCGCGGCGATGTCGCGCGCCGCCCGCGTCACGAGCCACTGCGGCGTGTTGCCGCCCACGGTCGTCGTCTCGCAGCGCGTCGCACGTCGGAGTCCGAGCCGCGTTGCCAGCATCGACGCCGGCGACGGCCCGCCGGGGGACAGCATGTTCACGACCGAGACGCGCTCGATGCGGCCCCGCAACGCGCCGCTGCCGCGGTCGCCGGCGTCCAGCGCGATCGACGCGGCGCGCTCGGCGAGGTCGAGCGGGGTGACGTAGTCGTCGCGCTCGAGCGTCTGCCCCGACGCGATGACGACCGGTGTGCGTTCGGCGTCCATGGCGACCGGGACGCTACGCGCTTGTTGACTGACCGATCAATTTAGGGAGCGCGCATGTAGCCCGGGGTTGCGGGGAACAGGAGCCGGCGTGTCCAGCGACAGCAATCCCATCCTCATGCCGAGCGAGGTCTCGAGCCGGGTCGGCTTCTTCGACCGATTCGCCGGTACCGCCGCACTCGTCGCCAGCCGGGCAGTGTTCTTCGCGTTCTGCGTCGCCATGGTCATCGTGTGGGCGCCGAGCTACTTCCTGTTCGGCAGCGTCGACACGTGGCAGCTCGTGATCAACACCGCCACGACGATCATCACGTTCCTCATGGTGGCGCTGCTGCAGAACTCGCAGACCCGCGCCGACCAAGCGGTGCAGCACAAGCTCAACGCCATCGCCGACGGCCTGGCCGACCTCATGGCACACATGTCGGGCGAGGACCACCGCCGCGACCTGCAGCAGGACCTGCGCGAGCTGCGCGAAGCGGTCGGGTTGGAGAACCGGGAGAGCACCTCGAACAACGAGGCGTCCGGCGAACGTGCTACGGCTTCAGCACGATCTTGATCGCCGACCGGGGAACCTCCGGGCGATGCGGTTCCAGCCGCCGGGGTGGAGCTAACGGTGTGTGACGTCAGGACATAGGAAACGGGTGTCGCGAGACATCGGAAACACCCGGAGATCCACCGCGGCGAGCGGGCGGGTCTTGACGCTCGGGCATGTCGCGTGCCCGGCTCGTTATCACGGCGGTGGTTCTTGAGGGCCGAGGTGTCCGAGAGGTGGCGCGTGAGTACGGCGTGTCGCCGGGTTGGGTGTCCAAGCTCGTCGCCCGCTATCGGGCCGAGGGCGAGGCGGCGTTCGAGGCGAGATCGCGCCGGCCGAAGCGCTCGCCGAGGGCGACACCTGACAACGTCGTCGCGCTGATCGTCGATCTTCGCGGTCGGCTCGTCGCTGCTGGCGACGACGCCGGCGCCGAGACGATCCGCTGGCACCTCGATCACGACTTCGGGGTAGCGGTCTCGGCAGCGACGATCTTGCGCTGCCTGCACCGGGCCGGGCTCGTCGTTGCCCAGCCGCACAAGCGGCCCCGCTCGTCCTATGTGCGCTTCCAGGCCGAGCAGCCGAACGAGACCTGGCAGGCCGACTTCACCCACTACCGGCTGATCGACGGCGCCGACGTCGA
>DASSOZ010000059.1:0-5783 GCA_035700105.1 Acidimicrobiales bacterium | reverse complement strand
CGGTGGCGTCGTGGTCGCGCTCGGGAGCGTCGCGTTCTCCTTCAACTCGGGCCTGCTGAGCAAAGGCACGTCGGCACTCTTCGACACGAGTGGTTCGACGACGATCGCCCAGCGTCTGCACTTCTGGCGGACGACCGTCCGCATGGCCGCACACGAGCCGCTGGTCGGCTACGGCATGGACGGCTACCGGCTGACGTTCCCGCACTTCGCGTCGGCGAAGTTCATCGGCATCTGGGGCTACGACCTCTCGGTCACAGGGCCGCACAACACGTTCATGGCCCACCTCTACTGGGGAGGCTGGCCCGCGCTCGCCGCGTTCGTGGCCGTCGTCGTGCTGGCGGCGATCGCGTTCGTGCGGGCGTTCCGCCGCCTGCGCGACGGCGAGCTCGGCGACCTCGCGCTGCCGTTCGCCGCGGTCGCGATCACCGGCCTCGCCTACCTCCTCGTCGAGAGCTTCAACGTCGAGCGCCTCGAGCTGGCGGCGATCTTCTGGTTCGCCGTCGGCCTCGTCGTCGCCGTGCGGTCGCGGGTGGCGGACGACGGCGCTGTCACGACCACAGCGGGTGCGACGGCGCGTCCGGCACGCGCTCGCCGCCCGGCGACCGCGGGTGACGCCTGGGGCATCGGTGCCGCGGCGGTCGCGACGGTCATCGCGCTCTTCTGGACGACAGGGCCGTGGCGTGCCGACAACGCGCTCAGAAGCGCAGGCATCGCGTCCAACGCCGCGCGTGCGGCATCGAGCGCCAACCCGCAACTGGCCTCCGCGAAGTCGCGGGCCGCTCGCACCGACGTCGACAACGCCGTCGACGCCAGCCCGTGGGAGGCCCGCTACTTGCGGGTGCGTGGTGACCAGGCGCGGTCGACCGGGCAGTCACTCGCCGAGCAGCAGAACCGTGCCGCCGATGCCGCCAACAACCTGCGGCTCGCCGTCGACGACTACGAGCGCGCCCGCCGGCTCACGCCGCACGAGGCGAGCCTCGTCGGGACCGAGGCCGAGGTGCTGTACCGCCTCGCCGACATCAGCGGCGACGCGGACGCCGCCGCGCGGGCGAGTCGGCTGCTCCGCAGCGAGGTCGCATGGGCACCGCGGAACGGCCGGCTGCGAGCGTTCCTCGGCCTCCAGCTCGTCGCCCACGGCGACAGGGCAGAGGGGATTCGCCAGATCGACCGCGCCGTCGCGATGTTCCCCGACGACACGGCTGTCCTGCAGTACGCCGAGACGGGCTATCGCGCAGCGGGGCTGACGGACAAGCTCGACGACGTCGCAGCCAGGCTCGACAAGCTGAACGCCTCGAAGTCGTAGCCCTCGCTACACGACGCGGATGTGTTGCACGCCGCCGTCGTCGTCGCTCGCGTGCCCTTCGTCGGCGTCGGCGCGCGCTCTCGCCCGCGCCACGAGCGGACCGGGATCGCGCACGATCTCCTCGGCGACATCCAGGAAGATGCGCGCCGCGGCGATGAACTCGAGCGCGGCGTTCTGCAGGTGCTCGACGCCTTCGCGCAGCTTGTCGTCGCTCTCCGTCACTGCCTCTCCTCGAACGTGATCTCGAGCCGGTCGTCGGCGAACGCCGCGCCGGTGACGACGCGCCGCTTCAGCGAGTCGGGTAGCAGGAGCGCCCGGCGGTACGGGCCGACGCGCACGAACAGCTCGTCGTGCTTGCGGCCGACCTCCATGTCGTCCTTGTCGGCGAACGGGAGCGCCAGCGAGAGAACGAACGTCTCACCGTCGCCGTGGCCGCGGCGCTCGATGCGCATCGGCTCCCCGTCGTGCAGGATGGCCGACGGGTCGACGTCGCCGTAGAGGGCGTCGGCGAACTGGCGGAGGCGCTGGAGACCCACCAGCTCCTCGGGTGCGAGCTCGGCGCGGAGCACCGGAAGCGGCGCGAAGCCGTCCTCGATCGCGGAGAGGTGCTCGGCGTGCGCCTCCTTCCACGACTTGAACCACGGATCGGTGATCGTGTCGGGCAGCAGACGGTTGGCCACGACAGCGTCGACCCGATAGCCGAACAGGCTCAGGTACGTGTACGTCCGGCGGGCCTCGGCGATCACCATGCGCTCGGGGTTCACGACAAGACGTACCGCGGTCGTCGCAGGGTCGGTCAGGATGTCGCGCACGCCGTCGAGGCGGTCGTAGAACCGGCGCGTCGCCCCGAACACCTCGTCGCCGGCGACGGGCAGGTTCGTGACGCGCGTCAGGATCGGCCGGAGTGCCTTGCCGAGGGTGCGCGTCGTCGGGAACAGGCGCTCCATGTACCAGCTGAGGATGTCGGGCAGGCTGAGGAAGCGGATCGTCTCGGCGGTCGGCGCGCAGTCGACCACGACGACGTCCCACTCGCCCGACGTGGCGTACGACTTGATGTCGGCGAGGGCGAAGATCTCGTCGAGACCGGGGATGACGCTGAGCTCCTCGGCCTCGATGGCGTCGACACCCGCCCACTGGAGCACGTCGAGGACGTAGGCGCGGATGTCGTCCCACGCGTCCTCGAGCCGCTCCTGCGCGTCGAGCTGCTGGCCGACGAGATGGTCGGTGATGCGGGTGCCGACGCTGCCGAGCGGGACGTCGAACGCATCAGCCAGGCTGTGCGCGGGGTCGGTGGACAGCACGATCGTCCGCTGCCCGGCGTCGGCGCACCGCAGCGCGGTGGCGGCGGCGGTCGTCGTCTTGCCGACGCCGCCCTTGCCGGTGAACAGCAGGACTCGCGTCAGAGGGACTCGACCCGCTTCTTCAGCTCGTCGAGCGCGGTGCCCATGATCTTGCCCTCGGCCCGCCGCTTGACGAAGCCCGGGAGCGGGACGATCAGCTCGACCATCAGGTGGTACGTCACATCGGTCGTCTGCGGGTTCGCACCGTCGTCGCCCGGATCGAAGATGTAGGTGCCGTCGAGTACCCGCATGATGTCGCCCGCGACCAGCTTCCAGCTCAGCTCTCGCGGCGCGTTCTCGTAGTCGTACTCGAGCGTGTAGTGCGCGCTGCGCCCCATCGCAGCGACGCGGAACGCGACCCGCTTGCCGCGGCCCTCGTCGTCGTACTCGACGACCGACGCTTCCTTGATGTCGCGTGCCCACTCGGGATACCGCTCGAAGTCGAGCGCGACGTCGAAGCACTTCTGCGGGGGTGCGTCGATGGTCGCCCGCTCCGTCGCCTGGTCGGCCATAGAGCGTCGATGTTACGGGCTTCTAGGAGGACGCCGCCCGGTTCCGCTTGACGACCGTCTCGTGGTAACCGAGGACGATGCCGTAGCCGACCAGCACCGGGACGGTGACGACCGCCACCCAGAGCCACTTGATCCAGCTGCGCTTGTCCGGCTCGCCCTTGGTGAAGTGCTCGGCGGGACGGTTGTACGCGTCGATCAGCGCCATCACGACCGGGAACTCCAGCCCCGCCACCAGCAGCAGGATCGTCACGCCGTGCGGGCCTGCTGTCGTCGCTTCGGGAACGTGCCGTGCGTCGCCGTCCAGAGCCCGGCCAGCCCGAGGCCGAGCGTCGGCACGAGGATCCCGAACGCCAGCGGCCAACGGACTGCCGCCGTGACGATGGCGATCGCGGTCTGCGCGGCCAGGCTGCCGAGCAGGTGGTTCCGCGTCTGTGGCGGCGCGCTGCCGCCCATCATGAGGTACACGCCGGCGACGGCGATCTCTTCGTCCCGGCTGCGGTTGACGGCCTTCGCGTAGGCGACGAGGAAGACGACGCAGCCGGCGAGGAACAGGACGACGTCGACGGCGGCGCTGGCGATCTCGAGCGGCCGGTTGCCGGTCGCCGCGGCTGCTGCGGCGACGACGCCGAAGACCGCGGTGCTCGTCCAGCTGGCCCGGATGATGCGGTCGCCCACTGCCCGCGACGCTACTGGGCGGCTGCCGCAGCCCCCATCTTGGCGAGCAGGGTGTCGCAGACGGCGTTGGCGCCGCCGACGACGACGAGCTTCGTCGGCTTCAGCGTCCGCAGTGCGTCCGCGACCGTCGCCGGCAGTTCGCAGGGCGGGACGAGGAGCAGCGGGCTGCCGTCCCTGGCCGCGAGCGGCCCGACCGCGAGCCCGTCGGGGAAGGTCGTGCCGCTGGCGAGGTAGACGGTGCCTGCGCCGTCGGCCCAGCCGCGCAAGGCCCCGCTGGTAGCGGTGGCGTAGCGGTCCGCTCCGGCGATCCGCGATGCGCCCGCGAGCGACGCGACGAGCGCATCGGACACCGCTGTCCGCCCGCCGAGCACACGGATCTCGGTCGCGCCGAGGCGCGTGAGCTCTTGGCGAACCGCGGCGGAGAGCGTCGTGCCGTCGGTGAGGAGCAGGGGCGCGTCGGCGCGCGCCGCCTGGGCGGCACCGCCGAGCGCGTCCGCGAAGTTCGTCGCGCTCGCGAGGTACGCGACCGCGCTGCCGTTCGGCCACCCGAGCCGGCTCAGCTCCGCGCTCGTCGCGTAACGGTCGGTCCCGGCGACGCGGGTCACGGTCGCGCCGGTGAGCGCCCGCGCCTGCTCGGCCACGGTGTCACACACCGCGGCAGTTCCGCCGACGACGACGACCTCGGACGGATGGAGCCGCCCGAGCGCATCGACCGTGTCGCTCGGCAGGGCACACCGGTCGGCGAGGAGAAGTGGCCCGTTCTTGCGGCCGCTGAGCGCGCCCGTCGCGAGCGCGTCGGCGAATCCGTTTCCACTCGTGAGGTAGACGGTCGATGCCGACGTCGGCCACCCGGCACCGCTGATCGCCGCGGACGTGCCGTAGCGGGTCACGCCCGCGAGCCGAACGACGGGCGCCATGTCACCGGTCGGGGTCGTCGATGTCGGTGCGGTCGTCGTCGGCGAGGTCGGTGACGAGGACGGCCCTGCGCTCGTCGGAGTCGCCGCGAGCTGGCGGGCCCGGCTCACCGCCGCCGCCGCGTCCACGATGCCCGCGCCGTAGATGTCGTCGCGCCCGGCGACGCCGCGATCGCGCGCGGCCGCGGTCAGGACGCCGCGGACGTCGGAGGGGGCCGCCGCCCGCCACTGCTCGAGGATCAGCGCAGCGACGCCGGCGACGAACGGCGACGCCATGCTGGTTCCGGACTCGAAGTAGTAGCCGGGGCTACCGCCGAAGACGCTCCACTGGAGGATCCCGTCGGGGTAGCCGTCGCGATTCGTGTCCACGGTGTTGTCACCGCCGGGCGCGACGACTGCGAGCTGAGGTCCCCGGTTGCTGTACGACGCGATGCTGCCGCCGAGCGTCGTCGCGCCCACGGCGATCGCACCCGGGCACGCCGCCGGGTAGCTGACCGGTCCGCCGGCGTTCCCGGACGCGGCGACCACGGCCACTCCGCTCGCAACGGCGTTGGCGACGGCTGCGCACGTGCCGCCGTCACCCGTACCGCCGAGGCTGAGGTTGATCACGTCGGCGCCGTGCGCCACGGCCCAGTTGATGCCGGTGATGATCGCGGTGTCGGCGCCGTCGCCGTTGGCGTCGAGCACCTTCACCGGCAGGATGCGCGCCCCGCTGGCGACTCCGGCGGGCCCGACACCATTGTTCGTCGCCTGGGCGATCGTGCCGGCGACGTGCGTCCCGTGACCGTTGTCGTCGGCAGCGTTGGCGTTGTTGGCGAGCACGTTCCAGCCGGCGACGACGTTCGGCAGTTCGCTCCCGGAGGCGACGCCGGTGTCGACGACCGCGACCGTCACACCCGCCCCCGTCGCGCCCGACTCGTACGCCGGGAGCCAGTTGCCGCTGCCGGCGACGGTCGCACTCGGCTGCATGCCCCACTGGTACGCGTACAGCGGATCCGCCGGCGCACTCAGCGCGTGGAACATCACCGTCTCGCGCTCG
>DASSOZ010000058.1:0-6497 GCA_035700105.1 Acidimicrobiales bacterium | reverse complement strand
CGCCGCGCGCGGCGAGGTCGGCAAGGTCGGCGTGCCGGTGTACCACCTCGGTCACATGCGCCAGCTGCTCGACGGCATCCCCGTCGGCGAGATGAACACGTCGATGACGATCAACGCGACGGCGGCGTGGCTGCTCGGTCTTTACATCGCCAACGCGACGGACCACGGCGTCGACCCGTCGGTGCTCGCGGGGACGACCCAGAACGACATCCTCAAGGAGTACCTGTCGCGCGGGACGTTCGTGTTCCCGCCGGCGGCGAGCCTGCGTCTGACCGTCGACACGATCGCCTACACCGTGCGCCACGTGCCGAAGTGGAACCCGATCAACGTGTGCTCGTACCACCTGCAGGAGGCGGGCGCGACGCCGGTCCAGGAGGTGGCGTACTCGCTCGCCAACGCCGTCGCCGTGCTCGACGCCGTGCGGGCGAGCGGGCAGGTGTCCGAGGAGGAGATCGGCGAGGTCGTCGGGCGCATCTCGTTCTTCTGCAACGCCGGCATCCGGTTCGTCGAAGAGACGTGCAAGCAGCGGGCGTTCACGCGGCTGTGGGACGAGATCACCGCGACGCGCTACGGCGTCGCCGACCCGAAGCAGCGGCGGTTCCGCTACGGCGTGCAGGTGAACTCGCTCGGCCTCACCGAAGCCCAGCCCGAGAACAACGTGCAGCGCATCGTCCTCGAGATGCTCGGCGTGACGCTGTCGAAGGACGCTCGTGCCCGGGCCATCCAGCTCCCGGCGTGGAACGAGGCGCTCGGCCTGCCCCGCCCGTGGGACCAGCAGTGGGCGCTGCGGATGCAACAGGTGCTGGCCTTCGAGTCCGACCTGCTCGAGTACGACGACATCTTCGCCGGGTCGCACGTCGTCGAGGGCCTCACGAACGAGATCGTCGAGGGCGCGCGTGCCGAGCTCGACGACGTCCTGTCGATGGGCGGCGCCTTCGAGGCCATCGACGAGCTGAAGGGCCGGCTCGTGCAGTCGCTGACCGAGCGGACGCGCCGCATCGAGAGCGGCGAGCAGACCGTCGTGGGCGTCAACAGGTTCACCGAGACGGAGCCGTCGCCGCTGAACGTCGAGGGCAACATCCTCAAGGTCGACCCCGCGACGGAGGTCGAGCTGCGTGACGACGTCGACGCGTGGCGGTCGTCGCGGGACGGCGCCGCGGTGACGCGGGCGCTCGACGAGCTCCGCCGTGTCGCGTCGTCGGGTGAGAACGTGATGGCGGCGACGATCGCGCTCGCCCATGCGGGCGGGACGACCGGCGAGTGGGGCGCGGCGCTGCGCGAGGTGTTCGGCGAGTTCCGGGCGCCGACGGGTGTCGCCGCTGC
Source organism: Acidimicrobiales bacterium (assembly GCA_035700105.1). Classification (GTDB taxonomy): domain Bacteria; phylum Actinomycetota; class Acidimicrobiia; order Acidimicrobiales; family DASSOZ01; genus DASSOZ01. Next base: position 5,174 of record DASSOZ010000058.1, on the reverse strand, counting down.
CGTCGGTCGCCGGGGCGACCAGCTGTCCGCCGTCGCCGCACGCGTGAAGGCACTGCCCGGCGGTCCGCCCAAGCTGCTCGTCGCCAAGCCCGGCCTCGACGGCCACTCCAACGGCGCGGAGCAGATCGCCGTCGCCGCCCGCGACGCCGGCATGGAGGTCGTCTACCAGGGCATCCGGCTGACGCCCGAGCAGATCGCGGCATCGGCGCGAGACGAGGACGTCGACGTCGTCGGCATCTCGATCCTCTCCGGCTCGCACCTCGAGCTCGTACCCGAGGTCCTGCGCCTGCTGCACGAGTCGGGCGTCGACGCGCCCGTCGTGGTCGGCGGGATCATCCCCGAGGACGACCGGCCCAAGCTCGAGTCGCTCGGCGTCGCCGCCGTCTACACGCCGAAGGACGTCGGCGCCATCGGCCGCATCATGGGCGACATCACCGACCTCGTCGCCGCCCGCCGGGCGGGGTGACGCACCGGCCGACACGCGCATCCTCCCACAGAATCGGACTTTCGCTCCCGAACGGGGCCGAGAACTCCGATCGTGTGGGAGGACGCGATCCGGGGTTCGGGCTTGATTTGAGCGCTCTATGCGCCGATGGTTGCGTCTGATGGATCGTCGAGCGCTCGGCGCGCTCTGTGCCGGCCTGTTCGGACTCGCCGTCGGCGTCTCCGCGCTGCTGCTCGACGCGCCGCTCCTCGGGGTGCTGGCCGGCGCCGCCGCGCTCGGCGGTGCGACCGCGGCGCTGGCGCTCGGCGGGTCGCTGCGCCACGAATCCCGCTCGGCGTTCGACGCCCGCTTCGAGGCCGCCCGGCTGGCGGCCGAGGTGAGCGAGCTGCGGGAGACACAGCGCGTGCGCGAGACGCTGGCCGAGCTGCCGGCGTTCGGCGGCGGTGCCGGGACCGGTACGCCCTACGTCGACTCCACCACCGGCCTGCTCGACGCCCGGTACTTCGAGCCGGCGTTGCAGTCGCGGGTGGCCGCCGCGCGGCGCCTGCTGCGGCCGGTGTCGGTCGTGCTGCTCCAGGTCGAGCGGGACCCGAACGGCGCCGACGTCCCCAACCGCGACACCGTCATGCGCTCGTTCGCCGCCGTGCTGTCGTCGACGTTGCGGGAGGCGGACACGGCGTGCCGGCTCGAGGGCGACCGGTTCGCGCTGATCCTCGAGGACACGCCCGAGGGCGGCGGGGTCTGGGCGGCCGAGCGGATCCGGGCCGGCTTCGCCCGCGACGGCGGACCCGTGCAGCTCCTGTCCGCCGGTGTCGCCGCCTACCCGTCGCACGCGCTCGACGCCGACGACCTGCTCGAGCGGGCGCAACGGGCGCTCGGCCGGGCCCGGGCCAGCGGCCGCGGCCAGGTCGAGATCGCGGTCGCCGACTGACCGCTAGCGGTTTTCCCCAGCCCCTGTGGAGAACCTGGGGAAGATGGGGAAGTTGCGGTCCGAAACCTCCCCGAACGCGTAGAACGGGTAGGCGCCACCGAACATCCCGCGGGTCTTCTCGCTCCACGCCAGCGCGTCCGGTGTGGAGATGCGGTGGAACACCTGGAGGACCCCGCCCTCGAACACGCGGTACTCCGCCCACGCGCCCGGGAAGTCCTTCACGCACGCGACCTCGACCCACGGCACGTCGCCGGTCGCCGAGAACCGTCGCACGCGGTTGCGATGGGTGTGGCCGGCGAAGTAGCCGAGCAGCGAGCGCCGCCGGACGAACACGGCGACGAGTGCGTCGGAGTCGTCGGGGTTGATGCCGAAGTACGCCGGCTCGCGCGTCGCCGAGTCGGGGCTCCACGGGTGGTGGTGCCCGAACACGAGCACGGGCACGCCGTCGGCACTCGAACGGGCACCGAGGTCGTCGAGCCAGTCGAGCTCGTCACGGCTGAGCCCACCGGTCGCCGAGCGGGGAATGACGGTGTCGACGATCGCGAGCCGCGCGCCGGGGACGTCGACCTGCTGCCGCCCCGCGTCCGCGAACCGCTCGCCGTAGTACCCGTCGTGGTTCCCCCACACGTGATGCAGGCGCGTGCCGAAGGCGGGGCCGTAGCAGTCGAGGAACGCCTGGTACTCGGCGCGGGTACCGGTCGCGGTGAGGTCGCCCTTGACGACGACGGCGTCGACCGGCGGGTCGAGCGCCCGCATCTCCGCGACGGCGCCCCGGTTCATCACCTCGGGGTACGGCTCCTCGCCGGGCTCGGACCGGAACACCTCACCGACGTCGGCGCCCTCGATGACGCCGGCCTCGGTCTCGCCGAAGTGGACGTCGTTGACCGTGCACACCGTCGCGAGGCGTTCGCCGGCCGGCCGCGGCAGCGTGCGGAACGAGACGCCGTCGAACGTGTAGTCGGTGTCCGGCTCGAGGTCGTCGTAGCGGCGCGCCTGCGCCCCGACGAACACGACGGCGGCGTCGTCCGCGACCGTCGTCACCTCCGGCACTACATCCAGGGTCGCCGCCGCTCCGCCGCGACCGAGCGCGGACCCCACCAGCGCCCCGACCAGCGCCACAACTTGCGCGGCTGCGCCGCCGGCACCACGACGACCGGACGCGGCCACGCCATCTCGACGGCCGCGGCGATCGCCGCCATCTCCTCGTCGGTCGGCTCGGACTTCGGGGACGGCGCCACTACAGCGGCACGTTCCCGTGCTTGCGCTTCGGCAGCTCTTCGCGCTTCGACCGCAGCATGGCGAAGCCCTTGATGAGCACCGGCCGCGTGATCGCCGGGTCGATCACGTCGTCCACGTAGCCACGCTCGGCGGCGGCGTACGGGTTGGCGTAGCTCTCGTTGTACTCCTCGATCAGCTCGGCCTTCTTCGCGACCGGGTCAGCCGCCTCGGCGATCTCGCGGCGGTTGATGATCTCGACGGCGCCGGATGCGCCCATCACCGCCAACTCGGCCGACGGCCACGCGAACGCGAGGTCGGCACCGATCGACTTCGAGTTCATGACGACGTACGCGCCGCCGTACGCCTTGCGGGTGATCACCTGGATGCGGGGCACGGTCGACTCGCAGTACGCGTACAGGAGCTTGGCGCCGTGACGGATGATGCCGCCGTACTCCTGGTCGGTGCCGGGGAGGAACCCGGGCACGTCGACGAACGTGAGCAGCGGGATGTTGAACTGGTCGCACGTCCGGACGAAGCGCGCCGCCTTCTCCGACGAGTCGATGTCGAGCACGCCGGCGAGGTTCTGCGGCTGGTTGCCGACGACACCGACGGTGTAGCCGTCGAGACGGGCGAACCCGCACACGATGTTGCGGGCCCAGTTCGGGAAGTACTCGAAGAACTCGCCGTCGTCGACGATCTCACCGACGACCTTGCGCATGTCGTACGGCATGTTCGACGACGCCGGGATGAGGTCGATGAGGCTCGGCGCGAGGCGCTCGGGGTCGTCGGTCGGCTCGACGCGCGGCGGCTCCTCCATGTTGTTCGACGGGAGGAACGACAGCAGGTAGCGGATCTCCTCGAGGCACGCCTCGTCGTTCGGCGCCGTGTAGCAGGCGACCCCCGACTTCGACGCGTGGGTCATGGCGCCGCCGAGCTCCTGCTGCGTCACGTCCTCGCCCGTCACCGCCTTCACGACGTCCGGGCCGGTGATGAACATGTACGACGTGTCCTCGACCATGAACACGAAGTCGGTGAGCGCCGGGCTGTAGACGGCGCCGCCGGCGCAGGGCCCCATGATCGCGCTGATCTGCGGGATGACCCCGGACGACTGCACGTTGCGGAAGAAGATCCCGCCGTAGCTGTCGAGGCTGACGACACCCTCCTGGATGCGGGCGCCGGCGCCGTCGTTGAGGCCGATGATCGGGGCGCCGACCTTCTGCGCCATGTCCATCACCTTGTGGATCTTCTCGGCGAACACCTCGCCGAGCGCGCCGCCGAAGACGGTGAAGTCCTGTGAGAAGACGAACACCTGGCGGCCGTCGATCTCGCCCCAGCCGGTGATGACACCGTCGGTGAACGGGCGCTCGTCGATCGCCGGCGAGCGGTGGCGCGCGAGCAGATCGAGCTCGACGAACGTGCCGGGATCGAGCAGGCGCTCGACGCGCTCGCGGGCGGTCATCTTCCCGCGCTCGTGCTGGCGGGCGACCGCACGCTCGGAACCGGCGTGATACGCCGATTCCTTGCGCTTGTTCAGCTCGTCGAGACGCTCCTGCAGCGGCTTTTCCATACGGCGGCGGAGGCTACCGAACGACCTCCGGCAGCACCTTTTCGGGGAGCGGGTGGCGATAGAGCGCCGCCGCGTTCTCGCAGCACATCGCCCGCAGCTCGGCGGGCGGGAGGTGCCCCCAGCACTTCTCGATGACGAGCTGCGTGTCGGGCCACGTGCCGTCGCCGTGCGGGTAGTCGACCTCGACCATGATGTTCTCGACGCCGATCGCGTAGCGGGTGTCGATCGTGGACGGGTCGTCGATCGTGCAGAACCAGAAGTTGCGGCGCAGGACGTCGGCGGGGCGGTCGTCCCACCCGAGGCCGTAGCCGCTGCGGTCGATGATGTTGTCGAGGCGGTCGATGAGCATCGCCACCCAGCCGATGCCGCCCTCCGACATCGCGATCTTCAGGTCGGGGTACCGCACCGCCCAGCCCGACCACAGCCACTCGACGCAGGCGGTGAGGCTGAGCTGGCCGAACAGCGAGGCGCCGAGCGGCATCGTCGCCCGCCACGAGCCGGGCGGGAACTCGGCCATGCCCGACGACCCGACGTGGAGGCTGATGACGGTCTGCGTCTCGGCGCACGCCTTGATGATGGGGTCCCAGTAGTCCTCGAAGATCGACGGGAACCCGATCTTGTGCGGGCGCTCGGGGAGCGTGACGCCGGTGAAGCCGCGTGCGGCGTTGCGGCGGATCTCCTCCGCGCCCTTCTCGGGATCGGCGAGCCACGTGATGCCCATCGGCACGATTCGCTCGGGGTACGGGCCGTGCCACTCCTCGAGGAACCAGTCGTTCCATGCTCGTGTCGTCGCCAGCCCGAGCTCGGGATCGGAGCACTGGCTGAACACGCGGCCACAGAAGCCGGTGACCATCGACGGGAAGTTGACCGACGCCCACACGCCGTTGACGTCCATGTCCTCGATGCGGGCATGGATGTCCCAGCAGCCGCGGCGCATCTGGTCGAAGTTGAACGGCTCGACCTTCACGGTCTCCGGGCGGCGGCCGGCGACGGCGTTCATGCCGACCTGGAAG
>DASSOZ010000057.1:0-3744 GCA_035700105.1 Acidimicrobiales bacterium | reverse complement strand
GCGCGCTGGGACTCGGGTCGCTCCTCGGGCACGCCCGTCAACGTAGCGCCGCGAGCTGCGCGGCGACGGCGCGCACGGCGCGTCCCCGATGCGAGATCGAGTGCTTGAAGCCGTCACCCATCTCGCCGAACGTGCGCCCCTCGGGGTCCTCGTCCGGCACGAACACCGGGTCGTAGCCGAAGCCGCCGTCGCCGCGAGGCGCGTCGATGATCCGCCCGCGCACGACCCCCTCGGCCGAGACCTCGCGCCCGTCCGGGAACACGACCATGACGACGGCGCGGAACTGCGCACCCCGCCGCGCGTCGGGCACCCCCTCGAGCTCGCCGAGCAGCTTCTCGACGTTCGACGCGTAGGTCGCGCCGGGGCCCGAGTAGCGCGCCGAGTGCACGCCGGGGCGGCCGTCGAGGGCATCCACCTCGAGGCCGCTGTCGTCGGCGATGGCGGCGAGACCCGTCGCGTCGCGCAGCGCGATGGCCTTCAGTCGCGCGTTGTCCTCGAGCGTGTCACCGGTCTCGTCGACGTCGGGGACGTCCCCCGGTCGCGCGACGAGCTCGACCCCATCACCGAGCGCGGTGCGCAGGATGTCGGCGATCTCCTGCGCCTTGTCCGGGTTGGCGGACGCGACGACGAGCCGCAGCGTCACGCGACGGGACGGGCGACCGGCGGCTCGCCCAGCACGCGGGCCTGCTCGTCGAGGATCTGGGCGATGCCGTGCTCGGCCAGCGAGAGCAGCTCCTGCAGCTCGTTCTTCGAGAACGGGTTCGCCTCTGCGGTCCCCTGCACCTCGACGAACTCGCCCGACGACGTCATCACGATGTTCATGTCGACGTCGGCGCCGGCGTCCTCGGAGTAGTCGAGGTCGAGCATCGGCACGCCCTTCACGACGCCCACCGACACCGCCGCGCACGCCTCGCGCAACGGGTGGGGTGTCGTGCCCAGGCGCGTCAGCGCGTCGTGCAGCGCGACGTACGCGCCGCAGATCGACGCGGTGCGGGTGCCGCCGTCAGCCTGCAGCACGTCGCAGTCGAGCACGACCTGGACCTCGCCCAGCGCCCGCATGTCGGTGACGCTGCGCAGCGCCCGACCGATGAGGCGTTGGATCTCCTGCGTCCGCCCCGACTGCTTCCCCTTGGCCGCCTCGCGCGACGCCCGCTCCGTCGTCGACCCCGGCAGCAGCGAGTACTCGGCCGTCACCCAGCCCTTGCCGCTGCCCCGCATCCAGCGGGGCACGTCGGTCTCGACCGAGGCGGTGCACAGGACCTTCGTGCGGCCCATCGACACGAGCACCGAGCCCGCGGCCATCTCGGTGAAGTCGCGCTCGAAGCTGATCGGTCGCAGGTCGTCGGGCGCGCGCCCGTCACGTCGAACGGTTGACAAGAGCTCAGACCTCGTAGGTGTCGTGGAGGCGGGCGACGCCGAGCGGGCCGTCGTAGGTCGTGCGGGCCTCGAGCGCGGCGGCGGTCGGGTCGACGGTCGGCCACAGGTGCGTGAGGACGAGCTTCCCGACGCCCGCGGCGGTTGCGGTCGCCCCCGCCTGTCGCGCGCTGAGATGGCCCGGCACCTTTCCCTCCCTGTCGGACAGCAGCGTCGCCTCGCACAGCGCGAGGTCGACGCCGGGTCCGAGCGCCTCGAGGGACCATCCCGGACCGGAGTCGGCAGAGTAGCCGAGCGACCTCGCGTGGCCGCCCTCGCCGGCGGCGTCGAGCCGCACGGCCAGCGTCTCGGGGCCGTGATCCGTACGGCTGAAGGACGCGGCGACGTCGCCGATGTCGACGCCGTCGCCGTCGGCCACGACGCGCCAGTCGAACGTCGGCGCCAGGTTCTTGCGCGGCGTGAGCGTGCGGAACGACTTCGGCGAGTAGACCGGGATGCCGCGCGTGCCGGGCCCGTACTTCGCCCACACGTGGAAGCTCTCGAGGTCGGTCCAGTGGTCGGGGTGCTCGTGTGTCACCACGACGGCGTCGACGGCGTCGAGGTCGGTGTGGCGCTGGAGGTTCGCCATCGTGCCGCTGCCGCAGTCCATCCAGATCGTGGTGTTCGCGGAGCGCACGAGGTAGCCGCTGCACGCACCGTCGCGTCCCGGGTAGCTGCCGGAGCAGCCGAGGACGGTGACGGTCAGTCCCACGTCCAGCGCTCCACCTCGTCGAGCTCGGGCCCGAGCAGGCGACGGCCGAGGTCCCGGAACCAGCCGGTGTCGCCCGACGAGATCCACGTGTGGTGGCCCTTGCCGGCGCCGGCGCTCGTGCGCGTCCCCATGCCCGTGTCCTCGAGGATCTTGCGGACCTCGAACGCCGTCTCGTCGGCGCTGCTGACGAGGACGACGTCGCGGCCCATCTCGTCGCCGATCACGCGGGCGAGGAACGGGTAGTGCGTGCAGCCGAGCAGCAGCGTGTCGACGCCCGCGTGCTTCACCGGCGCGAGCAGTCGCTGCGCGAGGACGCGCACCTGGTCGCTGTCGGTCTCGCCCCGCTCGACGAACTCGACGAAGCCGGGACAGGCGGCGCACGTGAGCTCCACACCGGCGCGGTGATCGCGGACGGCCCGCTGGTACGCGCCGGACGAGATCGTGCCGACCGTGCCGATGACGCCGACGCGGTTGTTGGCGGTGACCTGCACCATCGCCCGCACCCCCGGCTCGATCACGCTCACCACGGGGACGTCGAACTCGAACCGGAGCACCTCGAGCGCGGCGGCGGCCGCGGTGTTGCACGCGACGACGACCATCTTCACGTCGTGGTCGTCGATGAGCCGGGCGGTGATCTGCTCGGCGAAGCGGCGCACCTCGGCGAGGTCCCTCGGGCCGTACGGGTAGCGGCCGGTGTCCCCGAAGTAGACGACGTCCTCGTCGGGCAGAAGGTCGATCAGGGCCCGGGCGACGGTGAGACCGCCGAAGCCGCTGTCGAACATCCCGATGGGCCGGTCGTCCATTACATGGCCTCGCTCTGCGTCGCATCGCTCCTTGCCGCTCGGCTGGCGCTCGTCGCTGGCGCTTCCCTCGCGCCGTCCGGGGACGAGGCTACGGGGCGACGGCTACGGCGTGCGGATCACGCGCTGCGGGAACGGGATCGAGATGCCGGCGTCGTCGAGGGCCCGCTTGCACGCGATCGCCACCTCGTTGCGGACGCGCCACAGCGTCGCCGCGTCGGGTGCGTGCCAGTAGCGCACCGCGAGCGTCACCGCCGAGTCGGCGAACGCCTCGACCCACACCTCCGGCCGCGGACGGTCGAGCACGCCGTCGACCCGCGCGGTCGCGTCGAGCAGCACGGCCCTCGCCTTGTCGAGGTCGGCGTCGTAGGCGACGCCGATGTCGACCGTGGTGCGACGCCGCCCCTTCGCCGTGTAGTTGACGATGGGGTTGTCGAGCACCTCGCTGCACGGGACGAACACGCGCTCGCCGTCGAACGTCCGCAGCACGACCGTGCGGAAGTTCACGTCCTCGACGGTCCCCTCGACGTCGTTCGTCGCGATCTGGTCGCCGCGACGGAACGGGCGCCGCAGTTGCAGGAGGATGCTGGCGATGAAGTTGGCGATGATCGATTGCGCGGCGAACGCGATCGCCAGCCCGCCGATGCCGAGCGCGCCGAGCAGCGGCGCGAGCCGCACGTCGAGGATGCTCAGCGCGTAGACGAAGCCGGCGACGACGACGACGTAGCCGGCGAACCGGCTGACGAGGCCCGTCGTGTCCTCGTCGCTGTCGCCGCCACCGTCGATCCGGCGCGACAGCAGTGCCTGCAGCACGCGCCC
>DASSOZ010000056.1:0-12779 GCA_035700105.1 Acidimicrobiales bacterium | reverse complement strand
GCGACCGCATCACGCCACCTCGGCCGTCGTCGGGTCGATCACGCGCCGCACGCGGTGGATCGACGTCACCGGGAACCCGCCGCAGCGGCCGTGCTCGCGCACCGCCTCGGGGTCGTCGGCGAGGTAGACGCAGAAGATGTGGTCGTCGACCACGTAGCTGTGGAGCCACTGGGCGCGGGGTGCCATCCCGGTGAGCACCTCCACGGACTTCTGCGAGATGGACTGGACTTCTTCGTCGGTGAGCGACCCCGCGCCGGGGAGCTCACGCTCGATGAGGTATTTGGGCATGCGTCGACCGTACGGACACGGCGGCCCGGCCGAATCGGGCGCAACACCCCATCTTTCGACGACGGCACCCCACCTCAGAGGTCGATGCCGGCGCGCGCCGCAGCAGCGCCGACGTGCCGGCGACTGCGCACCGCGAGCTTCGAGAGCACCGCGGTGACATGGTGGTCGACGGTCTTCGGCGACAGCACGAGCGCGTCGGCGATCTCGCTGTTGGCGAGACCACGAGACAACAACGAAGCCACCTCGACCTCGCGCGCCGTCAGACCGGCGGCGTTGGCGCGTGTCGTCGCCCGCGGCCCACGGGGGACGTCGCGCACGCCGAGCGAGCGCAGCCGCCGCTCGACCTGCAACGCGCGCGGGCGCGCCCCCAACGTGCGCAGACGCGACAGCGCGGACCGCAGGTCGTCGACGTCGTCCGAGTCGCCGAGCGCGTCGGCCGCCTCGTACGCGCACCCGCGCTCGTCCCACAGCGCAGCCGCGCCCCGCCAGTCGCCGGCGAACCACCGGGCGAACGGCGGCGGCACCATGACATCACCCGGCGGCGACCAGTCGACACCGACACGGCGGGCCAGCACCGCCAGCTGGCCCATCATCCAGGCCTCGTGGTCGCGGTCCCACAACGGCAGCGCGGCGGCGACCTCCTCACGCGCACGCCCCACATCGCCCGCGAACCAGGCCGCCTCGGCCCTCGCGACACGCACGGGATGCAGCCCCTGGCGGTCGCCGAACTGCGTCGCGAGCGTGAGCGCCTCGTCGAGCGCGGGCCATGTGTCGGGATCGCCGCGCCGCGTCCGGACCTCGCCGATGCGCACGACCGTGCACAGCCGGTTGCACTCCGACATCACGTCGGCAGCGAGCACCGTCTCGACGTCGGTGACGGCATCGTCCCACTCACCGAGCCGGTACCGCGCGTCCGAGCGCGTGTTCAGCAGCGCGTTGTGCCATGTCGTCATGTCCTGCTCGACGGCAACCGTGAGACCGACCTCCAGCACCGGCAACGCCGAGCGCGGGTCGAACGTGATGAGCAGCGTCGACGCCCAGTTGTTGGCCGTCCGGACGACGTTGAGGTACGACGCGGCGGCCTTCGCACGGTCGAGCGCGTCGGCGAGCACCCGAAAGCCCTCGTCCTCCTGGCCCGACATGGCGAGGGAGCAGCCGTAGCTGTCCATCGCGTCGAGAACGATGTCGTCCGCGCCACACGCCTCCGCGAGCTCCCACGCACGGCGGGCCTCGGCGATCGCCTCCGCGTGCCGGCCCGAGACCATCAGGGCGCCCGCCGCCTGCGCGACCGCGTGGGCGAGCTCGCGTGTCTCGCCGAACGCCTCGAGCCGCCGCACGGCGCTGGCGAGGTACGGCGCCGCGTCGCTCCCGCGCCCCTCGTTGCGGTACATCCTGAAGAGCTCGATCTCCCACATGCCGAGCGCCAGTTCGTCGGAGCCGTCGTCGAGCATGGCGACGAGCTCCTCGGCGGCGGAGATCGCGGCGTCGAGCTCCTCGACGAGCTTGCACGTCTCGACACGCGCCTCCAGGACGTGTCGACGTGTCGCGTCGTCCATCACGGACCGGTGCTCGAGCGCCCGCCCGTACAGCGCCGCCGCCTCGCGCCGCGCACCAAGCGAGACACAGTGGTCCCCGGCGCGCGCCGCCAGCTCCGCGATCGCCGACGGATCACCCGAACCCACCGCGTGGTGGGCACGCCGGACGATGTCGCCGTCCTCGCCGAGCGCGGCGAGCGCCCGCGAATGCAGCTGACGGCGGCGCAGCGGCGTGAGCGCGTCGTCGATCGCCTCGCGCGCCAGGTCGTGACGGAACGCCAGGCGCGTCCCGTCGCCGACGAGCAGACCGGCACGGACGCATTCGTCGACGGCGTCCACCGAGCAGTCGCCCACTCCGACGAGCAGCTCCGGCGCGACTTCCCGACCGAGCACGGCGGCGGCGTCGAGCGCGTCGCGCGCCGGACCGGGCAGTTGCGCGGCGCGCGCCAGGATCGTGTCGCGCACGGTGATCGGCACGGCGCCGGACTCGCTGCCGAGGAGCTCGACGACGAAGAACGGGTTGCCGTGCGTGCGGGCGTGCACGGACTCGGCGTCGACACCGGAGCCGTCGGCGAGCGTGCGCACCGCCTCGAGCGACAGCGGCGGCAGGTGGACGCGGGTGACGAGCGGACCGACGAGCGCGCCGGACACCCGCCGCAGCGGGTGCGTGTCGGAGAGATCGGTGCGGTGCGTCACGAGGAGCAGGCACGACAGCGCGTCGAGCCGGCGGGCGACGAAGCGCACGAGGTCGAGCGTCGCCTCGTCGGCCCACTGCAGGTCCTCGAGCACGACGACAGCCGGCGCGCCAGATGCCGGTGCAAGCTCGGCGAGGAAGGCGTCGAACGCCGCGCCCTGGTCGCCGCGAGCCAGCGCGTCGTGCAGCGGGCCGGCCACGTCGCGGGCGATGTCGGCGAGTGGGCCGAGGGGGCGGGCGGCGAACAGGTCGTCGCACCGCCCCGTCAGGACGCGGGCGCCCGCCGCAGCGGCGTGCGTCGTCACGAACTCCTGCACGAGCGCGGTCTTGCCGGCGCCGGCCTCACCGGTGACCACGACGAGGCGCCCCGCGTCGCCGGCCCGGTCGAACCGGTCGACGAGCGTCGCAAGCTGCTCCCCCCGCTCGAGCAACCCCACCGCCTGCCAACGATACGACGTCGACGGGGTGGCGTCGTCCCCGCTCAGCACGGACCCCGGAGGACGAGGCAGCTCGTGTCGGCGGCAACATGGACGATCGGCGACACCGGCGACGACGAGTCGTCGCCCACCGCGGCGTTGACGGCGACGGCGGCTCCGGTGGCGAGCACGACGCCGGCGAGGAACGTGGCGACCGAGCGACGCATCGGCCGGACGACGGGAATCGTTGTGGTGGTCATGGCGACGTTGTACGACGCGTCCCGGTACGGGCGGATCGGGCGTCGCACCCCATCTTGGGATCCCGAGCACCCCCCATTTCTGTTACAGCCCGCCGTCATCGTTGCGCCCATGACCGGACGCACACTCCACCTCGTCGACATCGAGAACCTCGCCGCGACGTCGCGCCTCGACCGCCCGACGGCCGAGCACACCGTCGTCGCCTACCGCCGGCGCATCGCCGTGCGCGAGGGCGACCACGTCGTCGTCGCCGCCGACGTCCACAACGCGCTGCCCGCCGGGCTGGCGTGGGGCCCCGGCGTGCGGCTGCGGGCGGGGTTCGGCCCCGACGGTGCTGACACCGAGCTCCTCGACGCCGCCGCCGACGTCGACTGGGTCGCCGCCCACTACAGCCGGGTGGTCATCGGCAGCGGCGACCACGCCTTCGCCGCGCTGGCGTCGGCGCTGCGGGCCCGGGGCGTGGCCGTCGTCGTCGTCGCCCGGCCCGGTGGGACGTCGCGGTGGCTGCGCCGGGCGGCGTGCCTCGTGTTGCCGCTCGATGTCGCCGTTCCTGTCACACCCGCGGCGTAGCGTTCGGTGCGGTGCGGACGAGAGCGACGACCGGGCGCGACGGCGTGCAGCTCCCGCTCCTGCCCGTGCTGTACGGGCTCGACATCGAGACGGACACGACCGTCGACGGGCTCGACCCCGCCCGCTCACGCGTCGTCGCCGTCGCCGTCGCCGCGACCGACGGCGACGCCACCGTGTTCACCGGCGACGACGAGCGGGTGCTGTTGCGTGCGCTCGACCGCTGGTTGAGACAGGCGCGGCCCGGGGTCCTCACGACGTGGAACGGCGCCGGGTTCGACCTGCCGTTCCTCGGTGACCGGGCTGCAGCACTCGGTGTGCGCCTGGGGCTCGAGCTGGCACCCGACGCGTCGATCGACAGCCGGCACGCGCCGCTCACCGGCCACGCGCTTCCGTACCGGGCGCGCTGGTACCGGCACCTGCACCTCGACGCCTGCGCCCTCTACCGCGTGCTGCTCGGGCCCGTCGACGACGGCGTCGAGCGCTCGTTCGCGCTGAAGTCCGTGGCGCGCGACGCCGGCCTCGTGCCCGTCGAGGTCGACCGGACACTCATCCACGAACTGACCGCCGACGAGCTGCGTCGGTACGTGACGAGCGACGCGGTCCTGGCGCGCGAGTTGGCGGCGAGACGGTGGCTCGACGCACCACCGTTCGTCGACGCCCTCTGCCTGGCGGGCTGAACCGAACACCGAAGGAGCAACGACATGGGATGGCGGTTCCGTCGATCGATCGGGTTGGGGCGCGGCCTGCGGCTCAACTTCTCGAAGCGCGGCGTCGGCCTGAGCGGCGGGTCGCGCTGGTTGCGCATGTCGCGCGGCGCCGACGGCCGCAACCGGACGACGTTCACGATCCCCGGCACGGGGATCAGCTGGCAGCGCAGCCGGCGCCGCTGAGTCAGCCGGTGCGGCGGCGGAACCGGGCGAGCAGCGGCACGCGCCGAGGGGGCGTCCCGTCGCGGACGTCGACCTCCGGTGCGCGCACGTCGACGTCGCCGCGCACGGCGTCGGCCCGGTTGGCACGGCGGTCCGCGGGCGCCACCGCGAGCACCGACGACACGTGGGCGACGAGCTCGTCGGGGTCGACGGGCTTGGCGAGGTAGCGGTCGGCGCCGGCCCGCATGACCGCGGCGCGGTCGGCCTCGTCGTGGCCGGCGGTGAGCAGCACGACCGGCGTGCGCGACGTCGTGAACGTCCGGCGGATCTCGCGCACGAGATCGAGCCCGTCGCCGTCGGCCAGCCGCCGGTCGACGACGACGGCGTCGATGCTCCGAGCGTCGTCCGCAGCGAGGACGGCACGAGCATCCGCGAGCGACGTCGCCTCCACGAGCTCGAGCTCGGGCAGCCCGATCGACAACATGACGCCGATCGTGACGTCGTCATCGACGAGCAGCACCCGCATGCCGCCGCCGTTCGACGTCGCGCCCGAACTCACCTCCCGTATCGTGCCAGCACTCGCCGGGCCGCGTCCCGGCCGGCGTCGCGCAGGTCGGCCGGGGACACGACCTCGGCCTCCGGGCCCAGCCGCAGCAGCACCCGCTCGAGCCAGCGGTCGCCGACGACGGTGAACGTCACCCGCAGCCGGCCGTCGTCCTCGTCGGTGTGCGCCACCGGGTACGTCTCGACGACCCATCGGCCAGACGGGGGCACGAGCACCTCGACCTGGCGGGCGCCCGGACCGGGGTCGTACACGGAGTCCGGCGGCCCGGCGTCACGCGCCGGTTCGAACCGCTCGCCGGTGTCATGGGCGGCGAGGATCCGATCGACGCGGAAGTGCTTGCCCTCGGGGTCGTCGACGTACCAGCGGCCGTTCCGGTGGCGGTACACGACGGCGGGGTCGAGGACCCTCGTCGTCGTCTCGTCGCGATACGCCGAGTAGTACTCGACGGAGAGGCGGCGCCCGTCGGAGGCCGCGTCGCGGACGAAGTCGAGGAACGGTGGCGGGTCCACGTCGACCACGACCCGGCCGCCGACGGCCCGCTCGAGCTTGCCCAGGGCCGTCGCCAGCGCGCCGCCGGCGTCGGCGCCCGGCACGTCGAGCAGCGCCTCACCGGCAGCGAGCACCGCGAACGCCTCACCGGCCGACAACCGTGGCGGGCGACGGAACACGGGTCCCGGTCGCGCGTGCACGACGCCGCGTTCGATGTAGAGGTCGGCGGCGAGATCCTCGGGCCCGTACGGCGGCACGCCGACGATCGACGCCAACTCGAGGTCGCGGACCGCCTCGTCAACCGTCAGCCCGAACCGCTCGGCGACCTCGGACAGCGACGCGCGGCCCCGTGACGTGATCCACGGGATCATCACGAGCAGCCGCCGGAGACGAGCGCCGGCCGGCGGCCGTCCGCGCGGGCTCATCGCGCCATCGCCTCGAGGTGCTCGACGACGAACGCCACGAGCGACGGCGGCGACAGCACGGTGGCGTGGTCGAGCAGGCCGAGGACCCAGGAGAGGAACCCCGGCTCGTGCGTCACGATCAGCGCGAGCTCGACCGAACCGTCGCCGAACCACTCGACGACACGCTGCTCGCCGACCTCGTGCACGACGCGCGCTGCGAGCACGCCGTCCACGCGCACACGCGCCTCGATGCCCGACCCCGACCCGAGCTCGAACGCCTCGTCGGGCAGCTCTGCCTCGAGGTCGACGTCCTCCGGCACGACGACCTCGCCGGCGGTCGCGCCGACGACGACGTCACCATCGATGCGGTCGAGCCGGAAGTTGCGGCGCGCACCGCGAACGCGATCGAACGCGACGAGGTACCACCAGCCCTCGCGCAGCAGCAGCCCGTACGGCTCCACGATGCGATCGACACCGTGGTACGTGAACGACGCCGTCGCGCCCACCGAGAGCGCGCGCTGCAACGGCACGAGCGCGGGCGTGGACGCCAGCGCCACGAGCGGCGGTGACGCGTCCCCCGACAGCCCGAGCTTCCACATCGCCGCGGTGGCGTCGGCGGCGGCGCCCTCGATGCGAACCGCCGACACCGCGAGGTTGAGCGCGACCGCCTCGTCGTCGGTCAGCCCGAGGTCGGGCAACTCGTACGTCGACGGATCGATGCGGTAGCCACCGTCAGGTGACTCCTCGATGACGGCGCCGTCGTCGCGCAGCGCTGCCTTGTCCCGCTCGAACTGCACCCGGGCGGAGTCGAACTCGGGCGGGTAACCGGCGACGGATGCCACGATCTCGCCCACGGTCAGCGGCCGAGTCGTGTGCAGGAGCAACGCGAGGAGGTCGGCGAGCCGCTCCTCCCGCTTGACCACCACGCCCGTCACGCCACCGCGGGCTCGTCTGCGAACGACGACCACAACTCGGCGTACCGGCCCTCGTCGCGCAGCAACGACGCGTGCGTACCGGACTCGACGATGCGACCGCCGTCGACGACGAGGATGCGATCGGCGGTGGCCGCGGTCGGCAACCTGTGGGCGACGAGGATCGTCGTGCGTCCCTCGGCCAGCGCGCCCATCGCCCGCTGCACGCGCGCCTCGGTGGCGAGGTCGAGGTTCGACGTCGCCTCGTCGAGCAGCAGGATCGCGGGGTCGACCAGGCGCGCCCGCGCCAGCGCGATGAGCTGGCGCTGGCCGGCGGACAGCGACCGGCCCCGCTCGCTCACGGCCGCGAGGTAGCCGCCGGGGAGCGACGCGATGAAGTCGTGGACGCCGACGGCGCGCGCCGCGGCCTCGACCTCGGCGTCGGTCGCGTCGGGACGGCCGTATGCGATGTTGTCGCGCACCGTGCCGGTGAAGAGGAACGCCTCCTGTGGCACGACACCGAGCTGGCGCCGGAACCCGCCGAGGTCGTAGTGGCGCACGTCGACGCCGTCGACCGACACGACGCCCGACGTCGGGTCGTAGAAGCGGGCGACGAGCTTCACGATCGTCGACTTGCCGGCGCCGGTCTCGCCGACGAGCGCGACGGTCTCGCCCGGCGCGACCGAGAACGACACGCCGGACAGCGCCTCGTCGCCGGCGCGCACGCCCGGGTAGCGGAAGTGGACGTCGTCGAAGTCGATTGCGCCCGACAAGCCCGACGGCGGCAGCGGTACGAGCGACGCCGGCGACGGCTCGGGCGTCCCGGTCGGCGTCGCCATGAGGTCGGAGATCATGTCGGTCGACGCCGCCGCCTGCTGCCACGTGTCGAACACCTGTGACAGCTGCTGGATCGGCGAGAAGAACTGGTCGAGGTACAGCAGGAACGCGATCACGACGCCGGCGGTGACCGTGCCGTGGGCGACGAGCGCCGACCCCGTGCCGAGCACGACCGCGGCGCCGAGGTCGGCGAGCAGCAGCACGAACGGGAAGTACAGGGCGATCAGCCGCTGCGCATCCAACCGGTCGCCGAGATAGCGACCGTTGACGTCGCGGAAACCGGAGATGTTGCGCGACTCGCGCACGTACGCCTGCGCGACCCGCACACCCGACAGGCTCTCCTGCAGGTTGGCGTTGACCGTGGCGATCGACTCGCGCGCCCGGGCGTACGCGTTCGCCGACCGCCGGCGGTACCACCACGTGGCCAGCAGGAGCGGCGGCAGCACCGACGCGGTGACGAGCGCGAGCACCGGCGACAGGATCACGAGGAACACGAACACGCCGGCGCACGTGAAGATCGACACGATCGCGTTCACGAGCCCGGTCTGCAGCAGCTGCGACAGCGCCTCGACGTCGGTCGTCATGCGGGTCATGATCCGACCGGCGAGCTCCCGGTCGTAGTAGTCCAGCGACAGCCGCTGCAGGTGGGCGAAGATCCGCACCCGCAGCGCGAACAGGAGCCGCTCGGCGGTCCGCCCGGTGACGAGCGTGTAGCCGCGCACGACGAACCAGTCGGCGAGCGCGGCGACGAGGAACAGCATCGACGCGAGCCACAGCGCGCCCTGGTCGCGCACGACGACGCCGTGGTCGATGCCGCGCCGCACCAGCAGCGGCCCGACGAGCGTCAGCAACGTGTCGAGGACGACGAGGCCGAAACCGGCGGCGAGCGCCCACCGGTACGGCCGCACGAACGACATGAGCGAGAACGTCGCGTGGTCGGCGCGCGACTCGGCGGCGACGTCGACATCGGGCTCGTCGTCGGCGGCCGGGAGGCGGCCGAGCGCGGCGAGGAGCTCCGGCGTCGGTGCGAGCGCCGCCGCCATCCCGCCCCCGCCGCCGGCGCCACCACCCGCGCCGGGACCGAAGCGGGCCGGTGCCGCGACCGTCGCCGTCGCCACCGGGACGTCGGCGTCGTCGATCGGCGTCCACGCCGACGCGGTCACGCCGTCGACGACGGCGCCGTCCTCGACGAGCGCGCCGGCATCCTCCCCCTCGCAGTGTTGCCGCTGGGGACTGCGCCCCCAGACCCCATCGCCGGCCGGCGAGCTGGCGCTCGCTCGACCGGCCTGCTCGATCGCTTCGCTTCCCTCGCAGTCCTCACCCGGTCCCGCCAGGAGCATGCGGTACAGCGGTGACCGGGCGAGGAGGTCCTCGTGCGTGCCCTCGCCGGCGACGCGGCCGTTGTCGACGACGGCGATGCGGTCGGCAAGGCGCAAGGTCGACCGCCGGTGGGCGACGAGAACGGTCGTGCGGCCGCGCATGATCGACCGCAGCGCGGAGTGGATCTCCTCTTCGGTCTGTGCGTCCACCGACGACGTGGCGTCGTCGAGGACGAGCACGTGCGGGTCGGTGAGGATCGCCCGCGCCAGCGCCACCCGCTGGCGCTGCCCACCCGACAGCGTGAGCCCGCGCTCGCCGACGACGGTGTCCATCCCGTCGGGCAGCGCGGCGATGAACTCGTCGGCCTCGGCGGCGCGCGCCGCCGCCCACACCGTCTCGTCGGTCGCGTCCGGTCGCCCGTAGGCGATGTTCGACCGCACGGTGTCGGAGAACAGGAAGCTCTCCTCGAAGACGACGCCGACCTGGCGGCGCAGGGAGTCGAGCGTCACGTCGCGCACGTCGACACCGTCGATCGTGACCTGTCCCGCTGACACGTCGTAGAAACGCGGCAGCAGCAGCGCGACCGTGGACTTCCCCGACCCGCTCGCCCCGACGAGCGCGACCGTCTCGCCAGGCGCGACGTGCAGGTCGAACCCGTCGAGCACGGGATCGCCGAGCGTGTAGCCGAATCGCACGCCCTCGAAGCGGATGTCGCCCCGCACGTCGGTCAGCGGCGCCGCGTCCGGCTTCTCGACGATCTTGGCGTTGGCGTCGAGCAGGTCGAGCAGCCGCTCGGCGCCGGCGCGCGCCTGCTGGCCGACCGCGACGAGGGTGGCGAACATCCGCACCGGCGCGACGAGCTGCACCATGTACGACGAGAACGCGAGGAACGTGCCCAGCGTGAGGTGCCCGTTCAGCGCCAGCCACCCGCCGAGCGCGAGGACGGCGACCTGGGCGAGCACGGGCACCGACTGCAGCGCCGGGGTGAACCGCGCCTGCAGCCGGATGAGCCGGACCCGTGACCGGAAGAGGTCGGCGGCGGTGTCGGCGAGGTGGTCGAGCTCGCGCTGCTCCTGCCCGAAACCCTTCACCACCCGCACGCCGGTGACCGCCTCGTCGACGACGCCGGCGACCTCACCGGCGCGCTGCTGCGCGTCCCAACTCGCCGGGAAGATCGTCGAGCGCAGCCGCACGGCGATGACGAGCAGGATCGGCACGGCGACGAGCGCCACGATCGTGAGCGGCGGCGACAGCGCGGTCATGACGACGATGGCCATCACCAGCAGCACGAGGTTGCCGATCATGATCGGCAGGAACATCAGCAGCCCCTGCAACAGCGCGACGTCACTGTTCGCGCGGCTGACGAGCTGGCCGGTCTGGAGCTGGTCGTGGGTGGCGAAGTCGAGCCGCTGCAGCCGCTCGTAGACCGCGTTGCGCAGGTCGAACTGCACGGCCAGCGCGACGCGTCCGCCGACATAGCGGCGCACGAAGGCGGCGCCGAAGCCGATGAACCCGGCGAGGATCAACAGCGCCAGCCACGGCGCCAGCGGACGCCGGTGGCCGATGACGACGTCGTCGATGATGATCTTCTCGACGACCGGCGTGAGCGCGGCCACCGCCTGCCCGGCGACGGCGACGCCGAGCGCGGTGAGCACGTCGCGCTTGTGGGCGAGCAGGAACGGCGAGAGCCGGCGGAGCCACCCGCCCGACCCGGGCGGCGCGGGCTCGGGCGTCTCGCGCTCGAGGTCCGGGTCGCGCCACGCCATCCCGGCGACGATACGGGCCGACCGGCCCTACACGCCGACCGGACCGTTGCGTAGAACGTACGCGTGCTACGCGACGACGAAGATCTGCTCGAGGAATGCGAGTGCGGCTGCCGTGAGGCGGGGTTCGCGTTCGCCAGCCTGGCGACGGTGCCGGTGATGCCGCAGTGGCCCGCCCTGGCAGCGCCGTGGCGGCCGCGGGAGCTGACGAGGTAGCACCGGCGCGGCGGTACCGTCGATCGGGTGGCCACGACCGACGGGCTGACGTGGCAGCCGTCGCTGCTCGACGCCGGTGACGCGCCGCGCGTGGACCCGTCGATGCCCGGCCTGACACGCGTCCAGCTCGATCCGTCGGCGTGGCTCGAGCACGTGCCGGGGTGGCTCGTGGGCGCCGACACGGTGTTCGCCGGGCTCGTCGACCTGTTGCCGTGGCGCACGGGCGACCGGCACATGTACGACCGCGTCGTCGCCGTACCGCGCCTGCGGGCGAGCGCGTCGGACGTGCCCGACCTGCTCGACCGGATCCCGGTCCTGCGGTCGATGGGCGACGCGCTGTCGGCCCGCTACGGCCGGGACTTCGTGTCGGTCGGCTTCAACCTCTACCGCGACGGCCGGGACAGCGTCGCGTGGCACGGCGACCGCATCCCGAAGGACGCGATCGACGACGCGATCGTCGCGTTGGTGTCGGTCGGCGAGCCCCGCCGCTTCCTCGTACGTCCGAAGACCGGCGGAGGCGGCCGTCCGTCACTCAGGTTCGACTGCGGCAACGGCGACCTGCTGGTGATGGGCGGCACCGCGCAGCGCGACTGGCAGCACTGCGTCCCGAAGGTCGCCGCCGCCGGGCCGCGCATCAGCATCGCCTACCGGCACGTCCACATCCGCTCGAACTACTGACGTCGCCGCTAGTGGGCCGCCCCCATCGCCGGGCGGCTGAACCCGTGGAACTCCGGCGTGTGCGCCCACTCGGCGTCGCTCTCGGTCAGGACCATGTAGCCGATCGGCGCCAGGCCGATGAAGAGCAGGACCATGCCGGCGAGGGACAGCGCCTGCGTGCCGGACGGTCCCGAGGCGGCGACCGCGACGGCGCCGAGCGCGATCGCGCCCGCCTGCCACGAGGCGACCACGCGCGTCCGCCACAACTGGACGGCGAGCACGACGAGGCCGACCGAGATCAGCAGCGACGCGGCGAAGAACGGGATGATGCGCGCCCCGTTGAACATGTCGTCGTATGCCGCGATCGCCGCCGCCCTCGGCGCGTGCTTGACGAGGTAGTAGCTGCCGAAGCCCTCGGCCCCGAAGCACGCCGCACCCATGACGAGGCCGATCAGCGCCAGCCCGCCGCCCACCACCGCGTAGCCGGGACTGCGCTCGTGCAGCAGGTGCGCGAGGCCGAGCACCGCGCCGACCATCAGCGCGATCCCGACGATCTCGAGCGCGTGCGCGGTGTACCAGCGGTCGAGGCCGCCGGCGATCACGGCAACCTCGTCGGTCGCGTTGGTCTTGTCGTCCGGGTGGATCGACTCCGACACGACGAACACAAGCGGCGCGGCGATGAGGCACGCGCCGGTCACCATCTTCCGGAGATGCTCCGAGCGATTGGTGTCCATTCGCCCCCCTTTGTCGGTGCGGATCATCTCTCCGCACTGACGCGGACGGTGCGCCTGCCGGCGAAAGGTGTCAAGACGCGACGAAGCCCCCGTCTTTGCGGGGGCTTCGTCCTCAAGAATATTCCGGCGGCGTCCTACTCTCCCGGGGGATTGCTCCCCGAGTACCATTGGCGCTGGCGGGCTTAACTGCCGTGTTCGGGATGGGGACGGGTGTGTCTCCGCCGCTGTGGCCACCGGAAACCTGTGTTGTCAA
>DASSOZ010000055.1:0-17267 GCA_035700105.1 Acidimicrobiales bacterium | reverse complement strand
GGTGCGGCCGGCGATGTCGAGCCCCGTGGCGCGCACGCCGAGTCGCAGCCGGACGTCGAGCTCGGGCCACTTGTCGTCGGAGCGCAGCTCGAGCAGTCGCGGGTCGGTCTCGCCGGCGAGCACGTCCTTCGACAGCGGCGGCCGGTCGTACGGCAGCCGCGACTCGGCCCCGACCAGCGTCAGCGCGCCGGTGTACCCGTTCGCCCGCAGCCCCTCGACGGCCCGCAGCCCGGCGAGCGACGCGCCCACGACGACGATTCGTTCCATCGTCTGCCCCCTGTTGCCGTGGCCGGTCGGTCAGCCGGCTTCGTCCAGGCCCTGGGCCAGTGTGTTCCACGAGAGCGTGGCGCACTTGATCCGGACCGGGAACTTCACCACGCCCTTCAGCGCCTCGAGGTCGCCCAGCGCGACGTCGGGATCGGCCTCGATCGGCTCGGACGTGGCGTTGCCGTCGGCGTCGAGCCCCTGCTCGTGGATCGACATCATCGCCTTGAACGCCCGGATGAGCTTGCGGGCCTCCTCGACGGTCTTGCCCTTCACCGCCGTCGACATCATCGACGCCGACGACTGGCTGATCGAGCAGCCCTGCCCGCCGACGCGCACGTCGGTGACCGTCCCGCCGTCGACGACCAGGAACAGCACGATCTCGTCACCGCACAGCGGGTTGAACCCCTCGACGCGGTGCGCCGGCGGCACCGGCAGCTCGCCGCGGTTCCGCGGGTTGCGGTAGTGGTCGAGGATGATCTCCCGGTAGAGGTCTTCGAGGCCAGGCATAGGAAGTCGGGAGAGCCTAGAAGCCGAAGAAGTCGGACGCGGCAGCGAGCGCGTCGGCGAGGGCGTCGACGTCGGCCTCGTCGTTGTAGACGTAGAACGACGCCCGGGCGGTGGCGCCGACCCCCAACCGGCGCATGAGCGGCTTGGCGCAGTGGTGGCCGGCGCGGACGCACACGGCGCGCTCGTCGAGCACCTGGCTGATGTCGTGCGGGTGGATGTCGGTGAACGAGAACGACACCACGCCGCCACGCTGGGCCGGTTCGCTCGGCCCGTAGATGGTGATGCCGTCGCCGAAGCGCTCGGTGAGCGTCCGCAGCGCGTAGCCCGTCAGCGACACCTCGTGCGCGCGCACGGAGTCCATGTCGAGCGCGTCGAGGTAGTCGATCGCGGCGTGGAGACCGACGGCCTCGGCGATCGGCGGGGTGCCGGCCTCGAACTTCCACGGCGCGTCGTTCGGTGTCCATCCGTCGAGGCGGACGTCGCGGATCATCTCGCCGCCGCCCATGAACGCGGGCATGGAGTCGAGAAGCTCGCGCCGGGCCCACAACACGCCGATGCCGGTCGGGCCGAGCATCTTGTGGCCGGTGAAGCCGAGGAAGTCGACGCCGAGCTCGGCGACGTCGGTCGGGAGGTGGGGCACGTACTGCGCGGCGTCGACGAGGCAGAGCGCGCCCGTCGCGTGCGCGGCATCAGCGAGCCGGCGCACGGGCACGAGCGTGCCGAGCACGTTCGACATCGCCGTCACCGACACGAGCTTGACGCCGTCGACCAACCGGTCCAGGTCGGTGAGGTCGAGGAGGCCGTCGTCGCCGACGGGGAGGAAGCGCAGCTCGATGTCGCGCTCCTCCTTCAGCATCAGCCACGGCACGAGGTTGGCGTGGTGCTCGGCCTCGGTGAGCAGCACCGCGTCGCCGGGCGCCAGCTGCTGCCGGCCCCACGTGTGCGCCACGAGGTTGATCGCCTCGGTGACGTTCTTCGTGAACACGATCTCCTCGGCCGCGCCGGCGCCGATGAACGACGCGACGCGCGCACGCGCCGCCTCGTAGGCCGCCGTCGCCTCCTCGGCGATCGTGTACACGCCGCGGTGGACGTTGGCGTAGAAGGTCTCGTAGCAGCGGTCCATCGCGTCGAGCACGGCGCGCGGCTTCTGCGACGACGCCGCCGAGTCGAGGTACACGAGCCGCCGGTCGTGCACCTGGCGTTCGAGAAGCGGGAAGTCCTTCTTGATCCTGGCGACGTCGAACCCGCTCACCGCCATCCCTCGAATCCTTCCTTCTCGAGTCGCGCCGCCAGCTCGGGTCCGCCGGACTCGACGATGCGGCCGTCGACGAGCACGTGGACGACGTCGGGCTGCAGGTACCGGAGGATGCGCTGGTAGTGCGTGATGAGCAGCACACCCATGTGCGGGCGGTCCTTCCGGACCTCCTGCACGCCGCTCGACACGACCTGGAGCGCGTCGATGTCGAGGCCCGAGTCGGTCTCGTCGAGGATCGCCAGGTCGGGCTCGAGGATCGCCATCTGCAGGATCTCGTTGCGCTTCTTCTCGCCGCCCGAGAACCCCTCGTTGAGGTAGCGGTCGCCGAACGACGGGTCGATGCCGAGCCGCTTCATCCAGTCCATGATCGTGAGTCGCAGCTCGAGCACCGACAGGTCGATGCCCTTGCGGGCCGACAGCGCCTGACGGAGGAACTGGATGACGGGGACGCCCGGGATCTCCTCGGGGTACTGGAACGCGAGGAACATGCCGGACTTGCCCCGCACGTCGGGCGGCCAGCTCACGACGTCGTCGCCGCGGAACAGGATGCGGCCCGACGTGACCTCGTAGTCGGGGTTGCCGAGCAGCGTGTTGGCGAGCGTGGACTTGCCGGAACCGTTCGGTCCCATCAGCGCGTGGACCTCGCCGTCGCGGACGGTCAGGTCGACGCCCTTGAGGATCTCGACGCCGGCGACGGCGACGTGGAGGTCCTCCACGTGGAAGAGCGGTTGCGACACGCTCGCGATCCTATTTCACCTACGGCGGTAGTGGATATTCCCGGGTAGGGTCCCCCCGCCGTCATGACAGCCGACCCCTGGAACTTCGCCGGCGAGAGCGTGTCGCTGCTCGACACGCACGGCGGGACCGTCACGCTCATCGAGGGCTCGGCCTTCTGCATCTCCGGCCGCTCGGGTGACATGTCGCCCGGCACGCCGCAGGGGCTGATCTTCCGCGACACCCGCTTCGTGTCGCGCTTCCAGCTGCGCATCAACGGGCACCAGCCCGAGCCGCTCGCCGCCTACCCCGAGGACCCGTTCTCGTGCCGGTTCGTGTCGCGGTCCAAGCCCCGCCAGGGTCGCGCCGACAGCACGCTCATGGTGTTCCGCCACCGCTACATCGGCCGGGGCATGCGCGAGGACATCTCGATCCGCAACTTCGGCGAGGAGGCGGCGTACTGCTCGGTCGAGCTGATCGTCGACGCCGACTTCGCCGACCTGTTCGAGGTGAAGGAGGGCCGCGTCGATCCCGACCGAGGCGACCACCGCGT
The DNA here is from genome assembly GCA_035700105.1 of Acidimicrobiales bacterium. GTDB lineage: Bacteria > Actinomycetota > Acidimicrobiia > Acidimicrobiales > DASSOZ01 > DASSOZ01. The sequence continues at coordinate 13,971 of DASSOZ010000055.1, read as the reverse complement.
CGACACCGCCGACGGCGAGCTGCGCTTCTCGCTGCGGCGGGGGACGACGCGCCGCGGCGTGCGCGTCTCGTTCGACGACCCGAGCGTCAAGGTGAGCGGCGGCTTCGCCACGTTCGAGGCGATCATCCCGCCGCGGGGCGAGTGGACGACGTGCGTCCAGGTCACGCCGATCATCGAGGGCGAGGAGATCGAACCGCGTTACGTCTGCGGCCAGCCGGTCGAGCGGGCGACGCCGAACGAGCGCCTCCAGAAGTGGCGGCGCGACGTGCCCCACGTCCGGTCCGACCACGACGGCCTCGAGCGCCTCGTGGCCCAGTCGAACGAGGACCTCGGCGCGCTGCGGATCTTCGATCCCGAGTACCCCGAGCGCACCGTCGTCGCCGCCGGCGCGCCGTGGTTCATGACGCTGTTCGGGCGCGACTCCATCCTCACGTCGTGGATGGCGCTGCTCGTCGACCCCGATCTCGCGCTCGGCGTCCTGCAGACGCTCGCCCGCTTCCAGGGCACCGATGTCGACCCCCGCAACGAGGAGGAGCCCGGCCGCATCCTCCACGAGATGCGGTTCGGCGACGCCGCGTCGCTGTCGCTCGGCGGTGGACGCGTCTATTACGGCACCGCCGATGCCACCCCGTTGTTCGTGATGCTGCTCGGCGAGCTGCGCCGGTGGGGCCTGGCCCGCGAGGCCGTCGAGTCGCTGCGCCCGCACGCCGACCGCGCGATGCAGTGGATCGAGGACTTCGGCGACCGCGACGGCGACGGCTATGTCGAGTACCAGCGGGCGACCGACCGCGGGTTGCAGAACCAGGGGTGGAAGGACTCGTGGGACGCGATCCGCTGCGCCGACGGGACGCTGGCGCGTCCGCCGGTCGCGCTGTGCGAGGTGCAGGCCTACGTGTACGGCGCGTACGTCGCCCGCATGCACTTCGCGGTCGAGGCCGGCGAGCACGACGTCGCCGAGACGTACCGGCAGAAGGCGGCGTCACTCAAGGAGGCGTTCAACCGCGACTTCTGGCTCGACGAGCGCGGCTGGTTCGCGATGGGTCTCGACGCCGACAAGCGCCCGATCGACGCGCTGGCGTCGAACATGGGCCACTGCCTCTGGACCGGCATCGTCGACGAGGACAAGGCCGCCGCCGTGGCCAAGTGCCTGATGTCGGACGAGATGTTCAGCGGGTGGGGCATCCGCACGCTCGGCGAGTCGATGCACGGCTACAACCCGATCAGCTACCACAACGGGTCGGTCTGGCCGCACGACAACGCGCTCATCACCGCGGGGTTGATGCGGTACGGGTTCGTCGAGGACGCGCAGCGGGTCGCGATGGCGCTGGTCGACGCCGGCGTCATGCAGGGCTACCGGCTGCCCGAGCTGTTCAGCGGGATCTCGCGGGAGCGGTTGCCGGTGCCCGTGAGCTACCCGACGTCGTGCTCGCCGCAGGCATGGGCGGCGGCGTCACCGCTGCTGCTGATCCGCACGCTGCTGCGGTTCGAACCGTGGGTGCCGCACGGGAAGGTCTGGCTGGCGCCGGCGCTGCCCGAGACCGTGCAGCGGTTGCGGGTCGAGCGCATCCCGCTGGCCGGTAGCCGGGTCAACATCGAGGTCGAGGGTGACAAGGTCTCACTCGAGGGCCTCCCGAAGGACGTGGACCTCGTCCATCACCCCCGCGCCCCGTTCATGGGCGAGTAACCCGCTTCTTGTCACGCCTGACCACACATGTCGTGGTCAGGCGTGACAAGAAGCGTCAAAGGCGCCCGGCCAGGTCCTCCTTCCACTCCCGGAAGCGGGTGTGGCGGGTGCCCGACGGGCCGAGGCCGTCGCCGGTGCCGTCCGGGAACAGCCGGAACGCGTGCGTGTTCGTCAGGTCGCGCGCGTCGATGGCGAGGTAGCGGGCATCGCCTTTCGTCGCCGGGCCGGCGCGCCACAGCAGCCACGTCCCGATGCGGCGCTTGTAGTCGGCCTCCGGCGTGCCGGGCAGGTCGTCGCCGAGCGCGAGCAGCTCGGGCGGCGCCTCGATCCACGCCGACGCCGGGATGTTGCGGTCGCGCTGGGGCGTCGCCGGGAGGTCGTCCGTGTGGACGGGCGTGCGATCGGCGGGGCGCCGGTCGTAGGGGAGCGCGCCGGTCACCTCACCAGCCGCGGTCGATCCACTCCTGCAGCGACGGGCGCTCGTTGCCGATCGTCGTGTCGGCGCCGTGGCCCGGCATGACGATCGTGTCGGGCGGCAGGGTGAACAGCTTCGAGTCGATCGACTGGATGATCGTGTCGAAGCTGCCGCCCTCGAACTTCGTGTTGCCGGGCCCGCCGGGGAACAGCGTGTCCCCGGTGAGCACCACCGGCGAGCCCTCGACGACGAAACAGATCGACCCGGGCGTGTGCCCCGGCGTCTTGAACGCGCGCAACCGGAGCCGCCCGACCTCGATCACCGAGTCGTCCTCGAGGATGAAGTCGTAGCCCTGGTCGGCGAGCATGCCGGCGTCCTCGGCGGTGACGCCGACGTCGTAGCCGGCGTCGCGAACCGCCGGGACGGCCTGGATGTGGTCCCAGTGGCCGTGGGTCTCGAGCACCTTGCGGACGTCGAGCGTCTGGCACAGCTCGAGCAGCTTCTCGTGCTCGTTGGCGGCGTCGAGCATGACCGCTTCGCCCGTCTCGCGGCACCGGACGACGTACACGTTGTTGTCCATCGGGCCGACGCTCACCTTGGTGATCTCGACCTGCGAATCCTGGAAGTGGGCCACGGGCGTCCTCGGGCTTTCGTCTTGACCAGCCGGTTCGAGGCGCTACCAGAAAGGTTCGCCCGGCTTCTCGCCGTCCACCCTACGCAGCTTTGGGCCCTTCGCCCGGTGCCGGAACGGCGTGACGTCGCGTTCAACGGCGAGAAGTCGGGCGAACTTTCCAAGGTAGCGCCTCGACTAGTAGAACCTCTGCTCTCACCACAGCCTTCCATCCACGAGGGGGATCCCCAAGGTGAACTTCGCCTTCAGCGAGGAGCAGGAAGAACTCCGGCGGACCGTCCGGTCCTTCCTGGAGCAGAAGTCACCCGAGTCCGAGGTGCGCCGGCTCATGGAGACGACCGAGGGCTACGACCCGTCGGTCTGGAAGCAGATGGGTGAGCAGCTCGGCCTGCAGGGCCTGGCGATCCCCGAGGAGTTCGGCGGCTCGGGCTACTCGTACGTCGAGCTCGGCGTCGTCCTCGAGGAGATGGGCCGGTCGCTGCTCTGCGCGCCGTACTTCTCGACCGTCGTCCTCGCCGCCAACACGCTCCTGCACTGCGGCGACGAGTCGGCCCAGAAGGAGTACCTCCCGGGCATCGCGTCGGGCGAGACGGTCGCGACGCTGGCGTTCACCGAGCCGTCGGGCCGGTGGGACGCCGACGGCATCCAGATGCAGGCGAGCGGCAGCGGTGACAGCTGGACGCTCGACGGCGAGAAGATGTTCGTGATCGACGGGCACACCGCCGACCTGCTGCTCGTCGCCGCCCGCACCGGCGCCGGCATCTCGCTGTTCGCGGTCCCGTCGGACGCGTCAGGCGTCACCCGCACGCCGCTGTCGACGATGGACCAGACGCGCAAGCAGGCGAAGGTCGAGTTCTCCGGCACGCCGGCCCGCCTCGTCGGCACCGACGGCGCCGGCTGGGACACGCTCGACCGCGTGCTCGATCTCGCCGCCGTCGGCCTCGCCGCCGAGCAGGTGGGCGGGGCGCAGAAGTGCCTCGAGATGTCCGTCGAGTACGCCAAGGTGCGCGTCCAGTTCGGCCGCCCGATCGGCTCCTTCCAGGCGATCAAGCACAAGTGCGCGGACATGCTGCTCGAGGTCGAGTCGGCGAAGTCGGCGGCGTACTACGCGATGTGGGCGGCGTCGGAGCTGAACGACGAGCTCCCCGTCGTGGCGTCGCTCGCCAAGGCGTACTGCTCGGATGCGTACTTCCACGCCGCCGCGGAGAACATCCAGATCCACGGCGGGATCGGGTTCACGTGGGAGCACCCGGCGCATCTCTACTTCAAGCGGGCGAAGTCGTCGGAACTGCTCCTCGGGGATCCGACGTACCACCGCGAACTGCTCGCCCAGCGCATCGGGATCTGAGTCCTTCGGCCCTCAAACGGACGGTGTCGGGCGCCGATGCTTGACGTCGTGAGGGTGAGGGCGACGATGCTCCGCGTGCTCGCGTGCGCGGTCGCGTTCCTGGTCGTCGGGAACCTGGCGATCCTCGCCGCCTCGCGCTGGATGCGGATGTCGGCGCCCCCTGTCGCGGTGCCCGCGTCGGTCGTCGGTGTGAAGCACCTCGCCGCGGTCGACGACCACCTGTGGCGCGGCGCCGCCCCGACGACCGAGGGCTATCGCTCGCTCGCCACCGCCGGCGTGACGCGCGTCGTCGATCTGCGCGCCGAGGACGACGTCGACGTCGACTCGTCCTGGCTGGCGTCGATGGGCATCGACTACGTGCGCATCCCGGTGCGCGACGGCCAGGTGCCGTCGTCCGACGAGGTCGAGACGTTCCTGCGCGCGGTGCGCACGAACGACGGCGTCGTGTTCGTGCACTGCGGCGCCGGTGTCGGTCGCACGGGGACGATGTCGGCGGCGTGGCTCGTGGCCAGCGGCGAGGCGGGTGCGCGCGAAGCGCTGCGCCGCAATCTCTCCGTCGGCCCGCCGTCGCTCGAGCAGCTGGCCTGGGTCGCCCGTCTCGGCGACGGGGACCGCGACGACTTCGGCCGCCCGAACGCCGCGGTCGTCGCCCTCAGCCGCACGCTGGACGCGCCGCGGCGGCTGTGGTCGCGCTTCGGCATCTGAACGTCTACACGTCGAACGCCCGTCGGTAGCGGGCGAAGCGGTCGTCGACGGTGCGCGCCGTCTCGTACGGATGTGTGGGGCGCGGTTGCGCGGCGACGTACGCGCGCATGCGTGCGTCGGCGTCGGCCGGGAGCGGGAGGTCGAGCGCGGCGTAGACGTTGCGCACGACCGCGACCGGATCGGCGGCGAGGTCGGCGTAGCGCACGTGGTGCACGCGGTCGTCGGCGACGTCGACGAGCGCGTCGAGCGACCGGCCGTAGAGGTCGGCGTGGTAGCGCGCGATCCCCTCGACGTCGACGTGATCGCTGTGCGCCGACCGCAGCGTCGCGACCAGGCTGTTGACCGACCCCAGCACCTCGGCGGGGTCGCGGTGGTTCACGACCACGCGCGCGTCGGGGTACACGGTGAAGAGCGTCGGCAGTGAGTGGATGTGCACCGGGGACTTCAGCACCCAGCGCCGCGGGCCGTCACCGCCCGTCGCGGTGTGTTGCAGGACCTGGAGCACGAGCCGGTGCACCTCGTATGCCGGGCCCATGTCGCACGACTGCAGCCACTGGACGTAGGTCGGGACGTGGTAGCGGGCGGTGAACTCCTCCGAGCGGTAGACGAACGACATCGCCGACAGGCACTCCTTCGGGAGGAGCGCGCCGTACGTGTGGATGGCGTCGAGCGACCCGCCGGTGGCGTTCGCCATCGCCCGCAGCTCGTGCTCGGCCCGAGCGACGCGCGCCGCGTCGTCGTCGCCGATCGGCGGCGGCACCGGTAAGAGGAGCTCCCAGCCGAGAGGCGCCCGGTGCCGCGGGTCCTCGGCGAGCAGCGCGAACAGCAGCGTCGTGCCCGCCCGCGGCGCGCCGGTCACGAACAGCGGCGCGTCGATCGTCACGTCGCGCACGTCCGGGTGGCGCTCGACGTACTCGACGAGTTGCGCCCGCACCTCGCGCAGCCGGGACAGGAACCGCTCGGTGAGCGCCCGGCCGGTGTCGTTGAGCCGTGCCTCGTGCTCGAGCGCGTCGAGGAGGATCGCCGACCCGGCGTCGTCGAGCATCACGTGCGGAAGCGCCACGAGAGGTGGTCGAGCCGGGCACGACGCTCGGCGCGCCGCGCCTCCGCGTCGACGGGACCGGACAGCGACGCGGCGGACACGACGCGGGTCGACGGCGACGGCGGCGGTGCATCCTCGTCGGGCCAGAACCACCGGAGCATGAGCAGCCCGTGGCGTCGCCCGCCGGTGTCGAGCCAGTTGCGCACGCCGGGGTCCGACGCCGACACGACGACCTCGACACGTTCGGTGTCGTCGGACAGCGCGGCCTGCGCGTTGTTCACCGAGACGATGCGGTCGTCGAGGTCGAACGCCTCGAACCAGCCGAGGTTGTAGAGCTGGAAGCTCCAGTAGCGCGCGGAGGGCACGTCGCACTCGACCACGAGCGCGTCGCCGTCGGCGAGGTCCCAGAAGCAGTACGCGTAGCGCGCCATCGACAGTCCCTTGCCGACGACGACCGGCGGCGTGAAGACGTTGTCGCCCTGGCCTGCGCGCGCCTCGCGGAGGTAGTCGTTCCAGTACGTCACCGAGCGCTCGACGTGATGCGCGGCGTCACGGAGCTGCGCGGCGACGTCGGTCGTGCCGGGCCCGCCGGCGCTGACACCGGGCCCGACGTCGTCGAGGCACTCGATCGTGAACGTCGCCGGCTCCTCGGCGCGCCACTCGACGTAGTACTCGCGCACCGAGACCATCACCGCGCCGTCGGGCAGGTCGTCGAGCACCACCTCGAAGTCGTCGCCGCGCCCGACGCCGAGTGACGACGCCGTGATCGTGCGGAGCGTCCCCCACGCCGGCATGTGCATGAAGCCGGCGCGCACGGCGAGCACCCAGTCGTCGCACCCGTGCATGCGACCGCGGATGCGATAGCGCAGCGACGGGTCGACGCGGGCGTGGCGGTACACGTTGTCGACGTTCGGCCCGCCCCAGCGGCCGACGAGGTCGTTGTGGCGCTGGAACGCCGGCCGCCGCGGGTCGGCGTGGAGCACCGACCAGCCGAGGAACAGCACGACCTGCTCGACGAGGTGGCGCACGCCGTCGACGTGACCCCCGTCGACGTCGGCCGGGAACTCGTCGGTCAGCAGCCGCTCGCCGAGCGCGGCCATGCGGTCGCAGAACGCCCGCCACGCCGTGACTGCGTCGTCCACCGCCCCAGTCTCGCTACTCCGAGTTCGTGATGCGGTGGACGTCGGCGACGACGCGGTCGAGCGTGGCGTCCTCGATGCACCCGGTGAGCCGGGTGCGGGCGTGGTGGCCGAGCTCGGGAGCGAGCGTGATGCGGAAGGTCGACTCGTCGAGCCGCACGACGCCGGGGTCGAGGACCCGGCTGTCGACGGTGCCCTGGCACGCGCCCCACAGCGCGTTCGCCGTCATCTGCCGGTCCCTGTCCATCTTCGTGCGCAGCGAGAACACGACTTCGCTCGTCGAGCCGGGGCGCACGACATCGGGCCGGGTCTGCGTCTTGTCGCCGATCATGTCGACGGCGACGGCGGCGATCAGCGTGAGCACCAGGAGGACGGCGGCGCGCTTCACGACGTCGGTCCGTCGAGGAGCGCGACCGTCGCAGGCGCGGGCACGAGGCCGGCGGACGGCAGCACGAGCGGACCGAGCCGCTGCGCGAGCGCGTCCTCCATCACCGCGCCGGCGGTCGCCCGGCTGATGCGCTCGACCAGCCACGCGAGCCCGGAGAGGATCACGCCGGCGCCGAGCAGCACGGGCACGAAGACGTTCATCTCGCCGCCGTTCGACGATGGCGAGAGCCAGGCGAAGTGGTCGTTGCGGGCCGGCGGCGCCGTCGCCTGCAGGTGGCGGCGGGCGACGTCGGTGCGGTGGGCGGCGTCGTCGAGCTTGGCGTCGAGGCGGCGGAGGCGTTCGAGCACGGCCGAGCCCATGAGCGCGACCTCGGCGGCGAGGAAGAACGCGGCGGCGATGAGCGCCCGGTTCCACTCCCAGCGGTACAGGTAGACGAAGACGTACGCGCCGGAGGCGGCGAGGACGATCAACCCGAACAGCTTGGCGATCTTGCCGGCCATGTCACGCCACCCCCTGGTCCGAACGAACGGTCACGTCGCCGCTCGTGCCGTCGACGATCACGACTGCACCCTCCGGGAACCGCTCTCGCGCATCGGGCACACCGACGACGGTCGGCACGCCGAGCTCGCGGGCGAGGATCGCCAGGTGCGACAGCGGGCTGCCGGTCTCGGCGACGAGGCCGGCCAGACGGGGGAGCGCGGCGGCGAGCGACGGGTCGAGCGTCGTCACGACGAGCACCGCCCCGTGGACCGGCATGCCCGGACCGTGGGCGACGACGCCCTCGCCGCGCCCGCCACCGGCGGGTGTGCCGTCCGATGCGGTGCTCCCGCGGCGGCGGGCGTTGCGGGCGACGGCGACGACGCTGCCGTCCGTCCGCACGCGGAACGCGGCCGGGAGCGACGCGATTGCCGGTGCCGCCGTGGTCCCGACGCGCTCGTCGAGGTCGTCGGGCGCCGACGCGCCCGTCACCACCATCGACTCGAGCTCGTCGAGCCGGAGGTGCCGGACGGCGCTCGCGCCCGGGAGCGCGCCGCTCGACGTGAGCCGGTGACCGAGCTCCCACGCGACCCGCGCCATGAGCTCCTGCACCCAGCGCGCCCGGAGCCGCAGCGCCTCGCGCAGGATCGCCGGATCGTCGTCGGACACCCCGCCCCCGGTCGTTTCGGTGAGTTGGGGTCGCTCCAGCGGGCCGAACTCACCGAAACCGTCGGCGGGGTCGGCGCCGATCGACGGCGGGACGAGGGCGAGGACCGCGGGGTGGCGGTGGACGATCTCGCCGTCGGTGAGGCCGGCGTCGCGGGCGGCGGCGAGGAGGTGGAGCGCCCGGCCCGCGGCGGTCACGGCGTGGGCGGCGTCGCCGTCCGACGACGACAGCATCCCCATGAGGATCTCCTGGCCGTGGAGCGCGGTCAGGACGTCGATCGCCCGTCGCAGCACGCCGACGAGGTCGAGCGACGCGAGGTCGTCGACCGGCGGCACCGACGCCAGCTTCGTGTCGGCGTCCCGGATCGTCTCGTGGGCGAGCGACGGCAGCGCGACGCGCACGCGACCGACGCTCCACGCGGCGCGCAGCCGGCGCGCGGGTGGCCGCGGGTCGAGGCGGCGGAGACGACCGCCGCGCGACTCGATGCCGAGGATTTCGAGATCGGCCACGGCGCGACCGGCGACGGTCGTCACGACGGGTGACGTCGCCAGCTTCTTCCTCGACGCGCTGCCGGTGATCCGGAGGGCGTGGCGGATCGCGTCACGCAGCGGGGGGACCCACAGGTCCGCTTCGAGCAGCGACAGCGCGTCGGGCAGCGTCTCGGCGACGGGCCCGGCGCCGAGCACCGGTCCCTCGACCGCACCGGCGACGGCCGTCACCGGCCGCGCTTGCAGCAGCCACAGCGCGCCGTCGGTGTCGAGCGCCCACTCGACGTCCTGCGGTCCGCCGAACAGCTCGGCGGTGCGCGCCGCGAGTCCCGCCAGCGCCTTCGCCAGGCCGGTGGGCAACGGATCCCCGGTCGTCGACCGGACCCGCCCGCGTGGCGTGAGCGTGTGGAGATCACCGACGACCTCGCCGCTCACGACCGCTGCCGGCCCTGCGGTCGACGCCGACACGACGAGCCGGTCGTCCGCACCGGTGACGGGGTCGACGCCGAACAGCACACCACCGGTCGCGACGTCGAGCTGCGGCTGCACCAGCACGCCGATGCCGGGCGTCTCCGCGCGGCTGCCCGCGTCGATGGGCACGACGCGACCGGAGTCGGCGACCTCGTGCACCGCGGCGACGAACGCGTCCCAGCCCCGCACGTCGAGCACCGACGTGAACAGTCCCGCCATCGACGACACCGCGCCGTCCTCGATCGTCGACGACGAACGCACGACGAGCGTGCGACGGCCGCCGTCGGACAGCGCGGCCCACGCCTCGTGCACGCCCTCGGGCACCTCGCCCGTGCGCAGCACCGCCGCGCTCGCGGCCGTCGTGAGCGCGAAGCCGGGCAGCACCGCCAGTCCCATCTGGCGGGTTCGCGCCAGGTTCGCGGCTTTGGCGCCGACCAGTGCCCGGTCGAGCGCGGCCGCGTCGTCGAGCGCGACGACCACGTACGTCCCCATAGGAGCCCCCCTCTCCTCCGACCGCGAACGGTCTGTCTCGCCAACCGCGGCGTCGACCGCGATGTTCCGCACGAGTGCCATGGACGCACGATCTCCGGGCCGGCTTGGAGACGGCTTGCGCGGTCCTTGGTCACTACCGTGAGGCCGTCATGGTCGTGGTGTGGTCAGTGCTGGTCGTCGCCATCGTGTTCGCCGTCGCCGCGGTCGTCGTGGGCCGCGAAGCGCGCCGACTCGACGGCGAACCCCCGAAGCCGGTGTTCGACCTCGACGAGGCGGTGTCGTGGGTCGCCCAGCACCTGCCCTTCGACGTGAGCGCGGTGCTCTCGTACGACGACGTCCGCCAGATCCTCGACTGGCACCTCGAGTACCTGCGCCTGCGGGGCGTGTCGTCGAACGGCCACGGGCCGCAGACGCGCGGACCGATCGTCGTCGGCGGCGCGGAGACCGTCGACTACGTGCTCCAGAAGGCCAACACCGCCGGCTTCGAGTTCACGCCGGTGCAGGTCCATGCCGTGCTCGAGGCGCAGATGACGTATCTCGAGTCGATCGGCGCGGTCGGCCCGCTCGCCGACGACGCCGAGGGCGAGGGACAGAATCCGCCCCCGCTCGCGTGAACGCCGTTGGTACACTCCCTCGCACCAGAGAAAGGAGGTGGTCCAACTGAGCGATAGTCGATTGGGGACCCTGGAGGTGGCTGGCCGCTAGGCGGCTCGCTGGTCCACTTGGCGAATCCCCGCCAACCACCCCTGACCACCACCCGGCCGGAAGCTCGTCCCACCCGGCACACAACGGACGGTCAGGTCCTTTCCAGCAGACTCGATGCGAGCGGGCGTCCCGGATGGGGCGCCCGCTCCGCGTTCCGCTACGTTCCCGCTCCATGTCACGGCCGACGCGCTTCGAGCACCACCGGTACCTCGGCGACAAGCGCAACCAGCGCGTGCACGACCTCGACCACATCACCGACGCGTGCGAGCTCGACGAGCTGATGGCGGCCGAGACGTTCGCCGCCTTCGGCCCCGACACGCTGCCCGAGGCCCGCAACCGCGGGTACCACGCCTGCCCGCACTGCATCGGCTCGCGCGCGGACGCCGCCTGACCGTCCGGCGACGGACGCCGGGGTCGGGGTCGGCGTGAACGACTCGATCGAGTCGGGCGACGGCGTCCGGCTCGCGTGCCACCTCGCGCAACCGCTGGCCTCGGCGGCGACGCGGCTGCGCCCGGCGCTCGTCCTGCTGCACGGGTTCCCGGCCGGGCCGCTCGGGGCCAAGGCGACCGGGCAGACGTATCCCCAGCTCGCCGACCGCATCGCCGCCGACGTCGGCTGGATCGTCTTCACGTTCAACTTCCGTGGCACGGGCGAGTCGGGCGGCGACTTCTCGATCGGCGGTTGGCTGACCGACGTGCGCGCCGCCGTCGCCCACGTGCGCGACCGCGACGACGTGAGCGGGGTCTGGCTGGCGGGCGCGTCCACCGGTGGCTCGCTGGCGCTGTGCGTCGCCGGCTCGGACCCCGACGTCAAGGGCGTCGCCACGATGGCGGCGCCGTCGGACTTCGACTCGTGGGCCGCGGACAGCCGCGCGTTCCTCGATCACTGCCGCACGGTCGGCATCGTCCGCTCGGCGGATTTCCCACCCGACGTCGGCGCGTGGACGCGCGAGATGCGCGAGTGCCGACCGCTGGCGGCGATCGCCGACATCCCGCCGCGGCCGTTGATGATCATCCAGGGCGACGAGGACGACACGGTGTCGACGTGGGATGCACGCGCGCTCGTCGACGCCTCGGGCGGGAAGGCCGAGCTGCGCATCATCAGCGGCGCCGGGCACCGTCTGCGTCACGACCCGCGGGCGATCGCCATCCTCCTGGGATGGCTGGAGCGCCACACGTGACGCACGTGGTCGTCGAGCTCGACGCGGTCCGGCGCACGTTCGGGACCGTCACCGCGCTCGACTCGTTGACGCTGCGCGTGCGGCCCGGCGAGGTGACCGTGCTGCTGGGCCCGAACGGCGCCGGCAAGACGACGGCGGTGCGGATGATCACGGGCGCGCTGCCGCCCGAGTCCGGCGCCGTGCGGGTGTTCGGGCTCGACACCACTGTCGACGGTCAGGCCGTTCGGCAACGGTGCGGTGTCGTGTCGGCGAAGCCCGCGCTGTACGACCGGCTGAGCGGCGAGGACAACCTGCGCTACGCCGCCCAGCTGTGGGGCCTCGACGGCGACGTCGACAGGCGCGTGCGCGACGCCGCGGCTCGATTCGGCATCGACTACGCCCTCGGCTTGCGGGTCGGCGGCTACTCGACCGGGATGAAGACACGCCTGGCGCTGGCGCGGGCGATCCTGCACGACCCGGACCTGCTGCTGCTGGACGAGCCGACGTCGGGGCTCGACCCGGAGTCGTCGCACGCCGTGCTCGGTCTCATCGACGAGATGGCCGCGTCGGGCAAGACGGTCGTGATGTGCACGCACCTGTTGCTGGAGGCCGAGGGCCTCGCCGACCAGGTCGTCGTCATGGCCGGCGGTCGCGACGTGATGTCGGGATCGCCCGACGAGCTCGTGCGGCGGTACTGGCCGTCGCCGGTCGTGGTCGTCGACGCCGAGGACCGCTCGGTGCTCGACGACGTGGTGCGCGGGCGAGATGGCGTCGTGGGCTACGAGCGCGACGGGGGAGCGGCGCGCGTCGCCGTCGATGCGTTGGACCGGGTGCCGGATCTCGTCGCGTCGCTCGTCGAGCGCGGCGCGCGCATCACGCGAGTGACGCCGCACGAGCCGTCGCTCGAGGAGCTGTACTTCCGCATCCGGGACGACATCGGGATCACCGACTGGTGAGCTGGCGCCGGATGTTCGTCGTGGCGCGGACCGATCTGCGCCAGCTGTGGCAGAGCCCCGACTTCTGGGTGCCCATGCTCATCCTCGCCGGGTTCTTCTTCGTGATCGCACCGACGATCCTGCTCTTCGTCATCACGCGGGTCGGCGACATCACGCTCGTGCAGAAGGTGAGCGACACGCTCGACGTCCTGCCGCAGGCGGCGCAGACGGCGATCACCTCGAAGGTGGCGAGCGGGTCACCGTCGGGGAAGACGTCGTACGCGCTCGCCGTGTACCTGTTCGCGCCGCTCGCCGTCATCGTGCCGATGACGATCTCGACCGCGGTCGGCGCCAACACGCTCGTCGGCGAGCTCGAGAAGGGCACCGGCGAGTTCCTGGCGCACAGCCCCGCCTCGGAGCGCGAGCTCTACCTCGGCAAGCTGCTCGCCAGCCTGGTGCCGGGCTACCTCACGACACTTGTCGGGTTCGCGATCTACTCGCTCGTCGTGAACGTGATCGTCGGCCCCGAGGTCGGCGGGTGGTTCTTCCCGACGTCGCAGTGGTGGCTGCTGATGCTCTGGGTCGTGCCGCCGTTCCTCGCGCTGACGCTGTCCGTCGTGCTTCGACTGTCGGCGCGGGTGCGCTCGGCAGCGGCGGCCCAGCAGGCATCGGGGTTGGTGACGCTCCCGCTGATCATGATCGCCTACGCGCAGTCGAGTGGCGCGCTGTTCACGACGGACTCGACCTCGTGGTTCCTCGGCGCCGTCGCCTGGGTGCTGGCGATCGTCGGCCTCCAGCGCGGCGCCCGCGCCGTGACGCGCGCCCGGCTGCTCGGAGTCGAGGGCGAGTCCTAGCTGCGGGACCCGGGCACCGGTACGACGTCGCGGACGCGGATGAGGTCGTCGTAGGCCACCTGGATCCGGATGGCGTGCAGCGCCGTGTCGTGCGGCGCCGCCCACACCGCGCCGTTGCCGCGCTCGTTCGCGGCGAACGCGCGCGTCGAGTGCGCGTCCCACGTCACCGTCGCGGGCAGCTCGCCGCTCACGGCGCGCGCCGGCAGCAGCGAGGTGGCCAGTGTGCGGAGGTCGACGAACAGGAGGCCACCCTCGAGGCCCGACGTGCGGGCGGCGACCGCGAGCCAGTGGCCGTCCGGCGAGATCGCCGCGCTCCCGAAGCTCCAGCGCGCACCGGCCCGCAGGGGGACGTCGCGCGTCGCACCCGTCG
>DASSOZ010000054.1:0-4309 GCA_035700105.1 Acidimicrobiales bacterium | reverse complement strand
GCGTAGTGCCGCTTCTCCGTCTCGTACTCGACGTGCGCGATCGAGATCGTGATGCCCCGCTGCTTCTCCTCCGGCGCCTTGTCGATCTGGTCGAACGCCGTGAAGCTGTTCCACTGCGGATAGCGGTCGGCCAGGGTCTTGGTGATGGCCGCGGTGAGCGTCGTCTTGCCATGGTCGATGTGACCCATGGTGCCGATGTTGACGTGCGGCTTCGTGCGCTCGAACTTCTGCTTGGCCATGACTGGCGGACCTCGCTCGGACAGGTGGACGGTGTGCCGGTGCTGCGTGCTGCGTCTGGTAGCGGCGGCGGGACTCGAACCCGCGACTCCACGATTATGAGCCGTGTGCTCTGACCAACTGAGCTACGCCGCCCAGAGAGCCCCCTGTCAGAATCGAACTGACGACCTTTTCCTTACCATGGAAATGCTCTGCCGACTGAGCTAAGGGGGCCAGTCGCGACGGGCCAGCATAGCGGTTCGGGGCCTCGGATCTCCCGGCCGGCCGGTCGCCCGGCGACCGCTCAAGTTTCCGCGTTGCCTAGGCCGATAGGACTACGTGCGCTACCAGCGGCTGATCCTGGAGGCCGGCGCCAACGCCGTGACCGTCCGGTTCCATCCCCGCCTGACCGTGATCGCCGGCGTCGGCCGGTCCGAGCGCGAGGGGCTCGTCGGTGAGCTCCTCGGCGCGCTCGCCGGCGGACGCGGCGGGGCGCACCTCGAGGTGATGGACGACGTGGGTCGCCGGCTGGCCATCATCCGTCCCGCCGCCGGCGACGACCGGGTCGTCGAGAGCGAGACGGGCCGCGACGTCACGGACGAGTTCACCGGCCCCGACGGGCACGTCGACGTGTTGGGCACGCTCGGCTTGGGCCTCGACGCCGCCCGGCGCCGGAGCCGGCTGTCGTCGACCGACGTGGCTGCTGTCTCGCAGTCGGACGCGCTCGTGCACACGCTCGCCGCCGTGGACCAGGTCAAGCTGTGGCAGACGGCCGAGCGGGTGCGCGAGACCGACGCCCGGTTGAAGGCCGAGGCGCAGTCGATCGGTGCGGCGCCCGAGGACGCGCCGGTGATCGAGGAGATCGAGCGCCGGCACGAGGAGTTCGAGGACGCCCAGCGACGCCACGACGACGTCCGTCACCACGGCATCTTCATCGGCGGTGCCTGCGCCATCGGCGCCATTCCCGCGGCGGCGATGAACCGCTTCTACGCCGTGCCGTTCCTCGTGGTCGCGGCGCTGGCGACGGTCGCGTCGGTCGTGTACCGGCGGCGCATGGCCAAGGCGGCGCGGCGCGAGCACGAGGCGCTGGCCGCGGCGGGCGCCCGGTCCTACATCGGGTTCCACCTCCAGCGGGTGAACGGTCTGCTCGAGGGAACGAAGTCGCGCCAGCGGCTGGCGGAGGCCGCGCACGAGCACCGATCGGCGGTCGACGCCTGGACGGCACTCGCCGGGGAGGTGCCGGTCGAGTGGGCGCTGACGATGCGCGAGAAGATCCTGTCGGTCGCCCGGCGGTTGCGGGAGAACGGCGGGGGCTCCGGGGCCGGCGGCATCCAGCCCGATCTGGCCTCGGTCGAGCCGGCGGAGCTCGCGCACTCGCTCGTCGCGCGGCTGGCCGATCTCCGGCACGCGTTCGCGGGCGGTGAGTCGCTGCCGCTCATCCTCGACGAGCCCCTCGTCGGCGTCGACGCGTCGGTGAAGCAGTGGATGCTCGAGCTCGTCGGTCGCTCGGCGGGCACGCCGCAGGTCGTCTACCTGACCGAGGACGCCGACATCGCCGCGTGGGCCCGCATGGAGGCCGTCGCCGGGCACCTCGCCGTGATCGAGCCGTCGCCGGAGACCGAGCGGGCGATCGCCGAGGTCGCGGATCTCACCCTGTAGCGGCTTGTAGGTTCGCCCGGGTGGACGTGCGGCTCGCCCGGCTCGACGACGCCGAGGCGATCCGCGCCATCTACAACGTCGAGATCGCCGGTGTGGCGACGTTCGATCTCGTCGAGCGCTCGCTCGAGGAGCAGCAGCGGTGGTTGGGCGCGCACTCCGGCGCGCATCCCGCGGTCGTTGCCGTCGATGCCGGAGTCGCCGACGAGGACATCGTGGTCGGGTTCGGGTCGCTGTCGCCGTTTCGCGACCGGCCGGCGTACTCGACGACGGTCGAGGACTCGGTGTACGTCGACCGGGCGTGGCAGGGCCGCGGTGTCGGCAAGGCGCTGCTCGAGGAGCTGCTGCGGCTGGCCACGGGACACGGGTTCCACTCCGTCATCGCCCGCATCGTGGGCGACAACGAGGCGTCGATCCGCCTGCACCGGTCGTGCGGGTTCGACATGGTCGGCGTCGAGCGGGAGGTCGGCCGCAAGCTCGGCCGGTGGCTCGACGTCGTCGAGATGCAGGTGCTGCTGTAGCGCTCTCGTGAGTGCTTCCGTGGGCCGGGATGGATTCGAACCATCGAAGGCTGAGCCGGCAGATTTACAGTCTGCTCCCTTTGGCCACTCGGGCACCGACCCTTGGAGAGGGGTCACGATAGCGTGCCCGCATGCCCACCTTCGACGTCGTCTCCGAGGTCGACGATCAGGAAGTGAAGAACGCTGTCGACCAGGCGCAGCGAGAGATCTCGACCCGGTTCGACTTCAAGGGCACCGACTCGTCGATCGAGCTCGGCGACGGTTCGCTGACGCTGCGGTCGTCGACTGACGACCGGTTGCGCGCTGTCGTCCAGGTCCTCGAGGAGAAGCTCGTGAAGCGGGGCGTGTCGCTGAAGGCCCTCGACTACGGCAAGGTCGAGGAGGCGGCGAAGGGCACGGTGCGGCAGGTCGTGACGCTCACCGTCGGCATCTCGTCGGAGAAGGCCAAGGACATCAACCGGTTCCTGAAGGACCTGAAGCTCAAGGGTGTGCAGTCACAGACGCAGGGCGACCAGGTGCGCGTGACCGGGAAGAAGAAGGACGACCTGCAGGCGGCGATCCAGGCGCTGAAGGGCGAGGACTTCGGGATACCGCTGCAGTTCCAGAACTTCCGCGACTGAGGCCCCGCGGAGGCGCTCGGAGCCTGCGTCAGAGGAGCGAGTCGAACGCGGCCGGCGTGAGCGGCGCCAGCATCGCTCGCACGAGCGCCTGGTCGCTCCCGGCGGTGCCGCTCGACGCTGACCAGTCCATCGACCGCACGGCGGCGAGGAGCTCGTGCTCGGCGAGGCCGAGGGCGCTGGCGGTCGGGCCCATCGACGCGGCCCACAGGAGAGGCGTCGGCGCCGGCGCGTCGACGGCGGCGACGGGGGCCGCGGGCGACGGTGCGGGCGTGACCGGGAGCGGCGCGGCGTCGGCGGCCGGTGCGGGCACCGCCTGGCGGGCGGCGGCGAGGCGGGCGTAGTAGTCGACGAGCTGCGGCACCTGCGCCTTGGCGTCGGCGACGAACCGGTCGAGGTACGGCTTCGGGTCGATCGGCGGGCCGCCGCGCGGGTGGATCTCGAAGTGACAGTGCGGTGCGCCGCCCTTGGCGTTGCCGGAGTCGCCGACGAAGCCGACGACGTCGCCGGTCTTCACGTGCTCGCCCTCGGTCAGCCCGTCGGCCAGCGCGCTCATGTGCGCCATGTAGAAGTAGGTGCCGTCCGGCATGTACACGTACACGGCGAGGCCGCCGACCTTGCCGTTGCTGATCCGCACACGCCCGTCGACCGGCGCGCGGATCGGCGTGCCGTACGCGGCGAAGATGTCCGTGCCGACGTGGAGGTGGAACGTCGGGACGAACCGCGGATACCACCAGTCGTCGCCGAACGTCGCGGTGCCCGCGATCGGGAAGCGGCCCATCCCGACGATGGCCGCCTGCTGTGCCGTCAGACCGAACTGCTGGAGCTGCGAGAGCGCGGCGACGAGCGCCTTGGTGTTGTTCGCCGGCGACCGTCGCACCGAGTTGACGAGCGACTGGTACTCGGGCGGGATGCGGTTCGCGCCCGTCGATCCGTCGCCCGGGGTCGCGCCGGCGTCACCCGATCCGCCGCCGCTGCCGTCGTCGGTGGGCGCGGCCGGGCCCGGCGTCGGCTGGCTCGGCGCCTGCTCCGGCGGCGGCGGTTGCGTCGTCGGGGGCGCCGTCGTCGGCGGCGGCTGCGCGTCGAGCGGCGGGATCTGCGCCGCGGCCGACCACGTGCTGGCGACGAGCATGCCTGCGCCGACGAGCGCGGCTGCGACGATCAGGGGGGTTCGACGCGGCATCGGGCGTCACCGGTTTCGCCGGTGACGCCCGGAAGTCCTGTCTCTACCGCCGGTGGCGGTCTACTGCCGCCAGTCGCCGCCGCGCAGGCGGGCGATGCGATCGGCCGTCGGCGGGT
>DASSOZ010000053.1:0-6803 GCA_035700105.1 Acidimicrobiales bacterium | reverse complement strand
GAGGATCGCCGCCTGGCGCGCCCCCTCGGCGCGGAGGATGGCCGCCTGACGTTCGCCCTCGGCCGACTTGATCGCCGCCTGGGCGTCACCGTCGGCGACGTTGATCGCCGACTGTTGCTGTCCCTCCGACTGCAGGATGCGGGCCCGCTTCTCCTGGTCGGCCTGCTTCTCGAGCGCGAGCGCCTGCAGGATGTTCGGTGGCGGCGAGATCTCGACGATCTCGATGCGGCTGATGCGGATGCCCCACTTGTCGGTGACGACTTCCATCTGCTGCTGCACGTCGGTGTTGATGCGCTCGCGCTCGGAGAGCGCCTGGTCGAGCGTCATCGTGCCGATGACCGAGCGGAGCGCGGTGCGGGCGAGGGCGTCGATGCCGACGTCGAAGTTCGCCACGCTGAACAGCGCCGCTTTCGCGTCGACCACCTGCGTGAAGATCGTGGCGTTCACAGTGACGACGACGTTGTCCTTGGTGATGACCTCCTGGCGGTCACCCGGCCGCGGGATCTCGCGCATGTCGACGCGCTGGAGCGAGTCGACGAACGGGGCGATGACGACGAGACCGGGGTCGTGCGTGCGGCGGTACTCCCCCAGTCGCTTGACGACGCCGACCTGGCCCTGCTGGACGATGTTGATCATCGACCGCAGCGCGCCCAACAGCACGAGCACGATCAGAACGAGGATCGCCAACGCGATGATTCCGGCAGCGCTCATTCGTGCACCATCACGTGTTCCCACCTTCCAGTCGGCCGAGCTCCCGGTCGTCGACGGGCCACACCCGCAACGTCGTTCCTTCCACGGCGGTGACGACGACGCGGGTGCCGGCCGGCAGTCGCTCGCCGCTTCCGCTCACCGCCAGCCACCGCTCGCCGGCGAGGCGGACGTGGCCGACGTCGTGCGCCTCCCCGACGATGTCGAGCGTCACGCCCTGATCGCCGACGAGCCCGCCGTGCACGCCCCGCACCAGCTGCCCCTGCCCGCGATGGAACGCCCGGCTGACGAACGGCCGGACGCCGGCGACGCCGACCGCGGCGACACCGATCGCCACGGCTGCCTGCGCGCCGTACGCCGACGGCGCGACCCACGCGACGATCGCCGCGCCGAACGCGCCGATCGCGCCGAACAGGGCGTAGAACGCGAGGTGGTGCAGCTCGAACAGGACGAGCAACACACCGACCACCAACCACGCGACCACCATCGCCGGACCTCCGCGTCGAAGCGTACGCAGTCAACGCGGGTGTGACTCGACAACCCGCTTGAGGGCCAGGAGATCCTTGCGGTTGGCGCGCCGCATCGCCGCGCCGATGAACGGCGTTCCCACGGCGGCGAAGCCGGACGGCTGGCCGCGGTTGCGGAGCGCGACGAGCGTCCCCTCGGGCACGGCGTGCCACGAGTACGTCGTCTCCATCGGGAACGGTCCTTCCGCCGTGCGCATCACGAGGCCCGAAGCCGGGTCGAACGACACGACCTCGTAGGTGTAGCGCAGCGTCCGGCCGAGGAACCGGGCGACGAAGGCGACGCGGGACCCGACCCCGACCGGCGGCTCCGTCACCCACTCGACCGAGTCGATGTTGGCGTACCACTCGGGCGCGTGTGACGGGTCGGCCATGTACGACGCGACGGCACCGACGGGCCGGTCGATCCAAATCTCGGTGACGACGTCCACCGCCATGCCGGGGCGACGGTACCCCGGGAGCGGCCAGCGAGTGGTCGCCACGACGTCGCCGCAGCGGGACTCGGCGGAGGCGACGGCGAACTGACGTGGGTGGCACATCGGCGCGGCTCCGCGGGAACGCCGAGATGGGTCGCGCTGGCCCTCGCCGCGGCGGTGATCGCCGGCGTCGCCGCGTCGTCGACCTCGTTCGTCGCCCGCGGTGCGACGACGCCGCCCTGGATGCGCAGCGGCCTGCCACCCGCGCAGCGTGCCGACCTCTTGCTCGCGGCGATGACGACCCCCGAGAAGATCGCGATGCTGCACGGCGTCGGGTGGACGACCGCCGGCAGCGGTGCCTACGCCGGGAGGATCCCGGCGAACGCCCGTCTCGGGATCCCGGAGATCCGGCTGCAGGACGGGCCGGCCGGTGTGGGGAACGGCTTCACGGGCGTCACGGCGTTCCCCGCGCCGCTGGCGCGCGCCGCGAGTTGGAACGTCGACACCGAGCGAGCGGTCGCGTCCGCGATCGGCGCCGAGCAGGCGGCGAAGGGCGTCGACGTCGCGCTCGGGCCGACGGTGAACCTCGCGCGCGTGCCGCAGTGGGGTCGCACCCACGAGTCGTTCGGCGAGGACCCGACGCTGACGTCGGCGATGGCGGTCGCGAGCGTCGCCGGCATCCAGAGCCAGGGCGTGCTCGCCGTCGTCAAGCACTTCGCCGCGTACAACCAGGAGACGAGCCGGATGACCGGCAGCGCCGGCGTGAGCGAGCGGGCGCTGCAGGAGTTGTACCTGCCGGCGTTCCGGGCCGCGGTGCAGCGCGGCGGCGCCGCCGGGGTGATGACGGCGTACAACCAGGTGAATGGCACGTGGGCGAGTGAGAACCGCTCTCTCCTCGAGACGCTGAAGACGTCGTGGGGGTTCGGTGGCTTCGTCGTGTCCGACTGGGGCGGCGTCCACAGCACGGAGGCGGCGGCGAACGCGGGCCTCGACGTCGAGATGCCGGACGGCGACTGGTTCGGCAAGTC
This sequence comes from Acidimicrobiales bacterium, assembly GCA_035700105.1. Taxonomy (GTDB): domain Bacteria; phylum Actinomycetota; class Acidimicrobiia; order Acidimicrobiales; family DASSOZ01; genus DASSOZ01. Next base: position 4,127 of record DASSOZ010000053.1, on the reverse strand, counting down.
ACTCGCCGGCGCCGTCGCCGCCGGCGGCGTCTCGCAGGCTCGTCTGGATGACATGACGCGGCGCGTCCTGACGCAGCTGTTCCGGTTCGGTCTGTTCGACCGCGCCCGCCGCGGTGACGCGACCGCGCCGGCGTCGACGCCGGAGCACCGGGCCGTCGCCCGGGCAGCCGAGACCGACGGCACGGTGCTGCTGAAGAACTCGGGTGGCGTGCTCCCGCTCGCGCGTCCTCGTTCGATTGCGGTCATCGGGCGACCGGGGACCGATCCCGCAGCGGTCGGATGCGGCAGCGCCCACGTCGACGGCGGGCCGCTCGTGTCACCCGCAGCCGGCCTGGCGGCGCGGGCCGGCGCCGGCGTCGTGCGGACCGAACCGGGCGACGACCGCACGAGGGCCGCTGCGGTGGCACGCGCCGCCGACGTCGCCGTCGTCGTCGTTCGCGATGGCGGGTGCGAAGGCGTCGACAGGCCGGACCTCGCCCTGCCGGACGGACAGGACGCGCTCGTCGATGCCGTCGCCGCCGCCAACCCGCGCACGGTCGTCGTCCTGCAGACGCAGGGGCCGGTCCTGATGCCGTGGATCGGGCGCGTCGCCGCCGTCGTGGAGATGTGGTACGGCGGCGAGCAGGGCGGGAACGCGCTGGCGTCGGTCCTCTTCGGCGACGTCGACCCCGGCGGCCGGCTGCCGATGACCTTCCCGGCCGACGCCTGGCAGGTCCCGGCGGCAACGCCACTCCAGTATCCGGGCGTCGACGGCCGGGCGATGTACAGCGAGGACCTCGACATCGGCTACCGCCACTACGACCGAGCCGGCTTCGTCCCGCTGTTCGCATTCGGGTACGGCCAGTCCTACACGACCTTCGCCTACCGCGATCTGCAGCTCTCCGCGGCGCCGGGCGGCCACGTCGTCGCCACGTTCGTCGTGCGGAACACGGGTACCCGCGCCGGCACCGACGTCGCGCAGCTCTACATCTCGCACCCCGCGCTCGACGGCGAGCCGCCACGGGTTCTCGCCGGTTTCCGGAAGGTCGCGCTCGCCCCGGGCCGGGAGACCACGGTGCGCATCGACGTCGATCCGGCGTCCCTCGCGCACTGGGACTCGATGTCGCACTCGTGGTCGACGACCACAGGTCGGTACGGCGTCTCCGTCGGGCGCTCGTCGGCGGAGCTTCCGCTCACCGGCACGATCGACGTCGGAGGCTAGTGACCTGAGTCAGAAGTTCGCCGCGAAATCGCCGCTCCTCTGACTCAGGTCACTAGGAGGCTTCCGCCTCCGACGACTCGGCCCGGTCACGCAGGCGCTGCACGTACTGGCGGGACCGCCCCATGCGTTGGGCGACGTCGGTGACCGTCATCGTGCGGTCCGTCACCAGTCGACGGACGAGCTCCGAGCGGGCACGGGCGACGACCTGGACCATGCGTGACGTCGCACCGACGAGGTCCGTGTGCGCACGGATCGTCGACGTCACCTCGTCGTCGGAGGCCGGCGGGTCGGGCGCGGCGCGCACCCGTGCGACGGCGGCGAGCAGGGCGGCGAGCGCGGCGTCGAGGTCGTCGCTCGCCCGTGGTCCGACTGGGGCCATGGTCGGGAACTACCCCACCATGGCCCGCAGTCACCATCGGACCGGCGAGCGCTGCCGCGCTATGCCGACTTGGGCTTCCAGTGGTCGCGGATCGCGCCGACGCCGGTCTCGTCCATCACGTGGGCGGCGTGGGCGGTGTCGCCCTCCATGAAGCCCTGGACGTCGACCTTGTCGTCCTTCTTCACGTCGCCGATGCCCTCGTTGCCCGCGTTGACGAGCGTGTTGTCGTCGACCTTGTACGTCTTGGTGTAGCCGTCATCGCTCTTGACCGTGACCGACGTCGACGACACGTCGGTGACCGTGCCCCGCTGGATCACCATGGTCCGGTAGCCGCCGTTGCCGTCGGGCACCGTCAGCTCACCGTGGATCGCACCCGGTGCGCCCATCATCCCGAACCCGCCGGGACCGCGCCGCCCCATGTGCATGCGCGGGCCGAGCTTCCCGTCGGCCGGCGGCGTGGGTGCGGCGTTGTCGTTCGGCGCCACCGTCGTCGGTGGCGACGTGGTGTCGGTCTGGGCGGCGGCGATGCCGAAGCCGCCGAGGGCGAGCCCGCCGGCGAGCGCGGCGGTGTAGATCGCTCGCCGCCGGCTCTTCGCCGTCGGAGTTCCGGCCGGAGTCGTGACCTGATCGTCCATGGGGACGATTCTCAGGCGTCCACCTTGAGCCCCGCTGAGGAACCGGAAGAAACGGCCGAGTGGCCGCCGCCCCGGATGCCGGACCGGTTGATCGTCGACTCGTCGGTGCCCAGGTACGACTCGATCACGCGCGGGTGGTTGAGGACCTCGTCGGGTGTGCCCTCGGCGATGACGCCACCGAGCTCGAGGGCCACCATGCGGTCGCAGACCGCCCGCAGCAGCGGCATGTCGTGCTCGATCACGATCATGGAGCAGCCGGTGTGCTCGCGCACCTGGTGGAGCATCGGGCCGAGCGCCTCGGTCTCGCGCTGCGCGACACCACCGGACGGTTCGTCGAGCAGCAGCACCTTCGGGTCCTGGGCGAGGATGCACGCCAGGTCGACGATGCGCCGCGACCCGGTGGACAGCTCGCCGGTGAGCTTGTCGCGGAACGCACCGAGGCCCATCAGCTCGACGAGCTCCTCGACCCGGGCGAACGTCTCGAGCTCGGACTCGAACGATGCCGGCAGCTGCAGCGCCGCAGCCAGCATCGCCCGGGACGCCAGGTGGCGCTCACGCGCCACCGCGATCGTCTCGGCGACCGTGAGCGTCGGGTAGAGCAGCGCGTCCTGGAACGAGCGCCCGAGGCCGCCGCGCGCCCGCTCGTGGGGCATCCAGTCGGTGATCTCGACGCCCCGCAGCGCGATGCGGCCGCCGTCGAGCGGCAGGAAGCCGGACAGGCAGTCCATGAGCGTCGTCTTGCCCGCGCCGTTGTGGCCGATCAGACCGACGATCTCGCCGTCGCGCAGCGACAGGTCGACGTTGTCCACCGCGGTGATGCCACCGAAGCGCTTCGTCACGCCGATGCACTGGAGGACGACGGGCGCGTCCGCGGCGATCGCCGGGCGCGCGGGCGTGCGCCGCTTCGCCGGCGTGGCCGGCTTCGCCGCCTTCGCGCCGTCGCCGGTGGCGGACGACGCGCCGGCGATGAACACCGAGCGGAGGATGTCGGGCCGGTCGAGCAGGGCCATCGTCGGCCCCTCGAACCGGACCTCGCCCTTCTCCATGAACACGGCTCGCTCGGCGAGCTCGAGCGCGACGTTGACCGACTGCTCGACGAGCACGATCGTCGTGCCCCGCCGGTGGATCTCGCGAACCACGTCGAGCAGCTGGGCGACGATCGTCGGCGCCAGACCGAGCGACAGCTCGTCGATCATCAGCACACGCGGCCGTGTCATCAGCGCGCCGGCCAGCGCGAGCATCTGCTGCTCGCCGCCCGAGAGGTCCCCGGCCATCTGGTCGTGGCGCTGCTGCAGGATCGGGAACAGCGACAGCACCTCGTCGCGCGCAGCGGCGATCGCCGCCTTGTCGTGACGGATGAGCCACGACGCCAGGCGCAGGTTCTCGTCGACCGTCAACGTCGGGAACACGCCCTTGCCGCCGGGCATCAGCGACACCCCACGGCGCGTCGTCGCGTCCGCCGACACCGACGTGATGTCGTCGCCGTCGAACTCGACGACGCCGCGGCCCGGCTTCGTCAGGCCGCAGATCGCCCGCAGGAGCGTCGACTTGCCGGCTCCGTTCGTCCCGAGCAACGCGACGATCTCGCCGTCGGTCAGGCGGAAGTCGACCCCGAACAGCACCTGCACCGGCCCGTACGACACGTCGACGTCGCGCGTCTCGAGGAGCGCCGGCACGCTGTCGGCAGCAGCGGCGACGTGCTCGGTCTCCACCTCGACGGTGGCGATGCTCTCCTCCACCCTCCGGTCGGCGACCAGGCTCGGCACGAGGATCCGCCGTCGAGCCGCGACCGCCCGCAGGTACCGGTCGCGGATCGACAACAGCACCTGCCCGAGACCGCCGGGCAGCGCGTACAGCACGACGAGCAGGCCGACACCGGTCAGCAGCAGCCGGATGTCGCCGAGCGCCGTGA
>DASSOZ010000052.1:0-5236 GCA_035700105.1 Acidimicrobiales bacterium | reverse complement strand
CGCTCAGCTCGCCGACCTTCGTGCGCCGGAAGTCGCACAGCCCGACGGCGTCGATGGCGTGGTCGACCTTCTCGCGGTCCGCCTTCGTCAACCGGCGGCGCCAGCCGACCTTCGGCAGCCGGCCGGTGGCGACGACCTCCTCGACGGTCGCCGGGAGGTCCTCCGGGAACGACGGCCGCTGGCTGACGTAGCCGAGCCGCCACCGACGGTCGAGGTCGTCGGGCGACCGGCCGAACAGGCGGACGTCCCCGCTGGTCGGCCGCAGCAGCCCCAGCAGGACGCGCAGGAGCGTCGACTTGCCCGACCCGTTCGGTCCGACGAGAGCGACGAACTCGGACGCGCCGACCGACAGCGAGACGTCGTCGAGCACGAGGCCGTCCCGTCCGTACGCGAACGAAACGTTCCTCGCCTCGACGAGTGGCGTCGCCGGTGTCGTCATCTCCGTGGTCTCACGGGAACGACGCGGCGCCGCCGAGGTACGGGCGCAGCGGCTCGGGGACCTCGATCGACCCGTCGTCGCGGCGGTACGTCTCGACGAGCGCGGCCCACACGCGCGGCACCGCGAGCGCGCTGCCGTTGAGCGTGTGGACGAAGCGCGTCTCCTTCGTGCCCGCGGGGCGGTAACGGATGTTGGCCCGCCGCGCCTGGTAGTCGGTGAACCACGAGATGGAGCTGACCTCGAGCCACTGGTCGACACCGGGTGCGTAGACCTCGAGGTCGAAGGCGCGTGCATGCGACTGACCGAGGTCGCCGGTGCAGATGTCGAGCACCCGGTACGGCAGTCCGAGCAGTTGCAGCGGTTTCTCGGCGCGCGCCACGAGCTCGGCGTGCATCTCGGCGCCCTGGTCGGGCGTCGTGTAGGCGAGGATCTCGACCTTGTCGAACTCGTGGACCCGCAGGAGGCCGCGCGTGTCGCGCCCGGCGCTGCCGGCCTCCCGGCGGAAGCACGACGTGTGCGCCATCACGCGGAACGGCAGGTCCGACTCGGTGAGGATCTCGTCCTTGCCGATCGACGTGAGCGGCACCTCGGCCGTCGGGATCGCCCAGAGGTCGTCGCGCTCGACGTGGTACGCGTCGTCGGCGAACTTGGGCAGCTGCCCGGTGGCGGTGAGCGTCTCGGACCTCACGAGCGTCGGTGGGCGGATCTCCTCGAACGCGTCGCCGTTGAGGTCGAGACCGAACTGCACGAGCGCGCGCACGAGGCGGGCGCCCCACCCGCGGTACATCGGGAACATCGACCCGCTGATCTTCGCCCCCGCCTCGAGGTCGAGGATGCCGAGCTCCGCGCCGATGTCCCAGTGCGGGACGCGCTGAGCCGTCGTGTAGCGGCGCTCGTCGTAGCCGACGCGACGGACCTCGACGTTGTCCTCGGGGCCGTCACCGTCGGGGGCGTCGTCGCTCGGCAGGTTCGGGACGCGCAGCAGGAGGTCGCGCAGCTCGCCGGCCGTGCGGTCCGCCTCGTCGTCGAGTGCCTTCTGCTCGTCGCCGAGGGCGCGGCTCTCACCGGCGAGCTCGTCGGCCTTCGCGTCGTCGCCGTTGCGCTTGGCCTGGGCGACGTCCTTGCTGATCGTCTTGATGCGGCCGCGGATCTCGTCGCGCTGGGAGTTCAGGCTGCGGGCCCGTTCGTCGAGCGCGAGCACGCGCGCGACGTCGGCACGGTCCACCTTCTTGCGCGCCAGCGCGGCCGTCACCACGTCGGGCTCGGCGCGCAGGCGGCGAATGTCGATCATCGGAGGGTCCACGGTACCTTCCGGTGCCGTGCCGCCCGTTGCAGTTGAGGTGTCCGACCTCGTCGTGCGTTACGGGTCGCTCGTCGCCGTCGACGGCGTGACGTTCACCGCGTCACGCGGCGAGGTGGTCGCGCTGCTCGGCCCCAACGGCGCGGGCAAGACGTCGACCGTCGAGACGCTCGAGGGCTACCGGCGTCCGTCCGGCGGCTCGGTGCGCGTTCTCGGGCTGGACCCCGTCGCGCAACACGCCGAGCTCGTGCCGCAGATCGGTGTGATGCTCCAGCGCGGCGGCGTCTACCCGCAGATGACGCCGGTGGAGGCGGCGCGCCTGTTCGCCTCGTACTACGACGACGCCGACGACGTCGACGCCGTGCTCGCGCGAGTCGGGCTGCGCGACGACGTCGCCCGCACGCCGTGGCGCCGGCTGTCGGGCGGCGAGCAGCAGCGGACGTCGCTGGCGCTGGCGCTGATCGGACGGCCGTCGGTCGTGTTCCTCGACGAGCCGACCGCCGGCGTCGATCCCGCCGGGCGGCTGGCGATCCGCGCGCTGGTGCGCTCGCTGCGCGACTCGGGCGCGTGCGTGCTGCTCACGACGCACGAGCTCGAGGAGGCGGAGCGGGTGTCGGACCGCGTCGTGATCATCGACCGCGGGCGGGTCGTCGCCTCGGGGACGCCGGCCGAGCTGATGTCGTCGTCGGCGGCGGGCGACACGATCCGGTTCGGCGCGCCGCCGGGCCTCGATGTCGGGTCGCTGTCGTCGGCGCTCGGCGGCGGGCCCGGCTCGGTCGTCGAGTCGACGCCTGGTGAGTACGTCGCGGCGGTGCCGTCGTCGCCGGCCAACGTCGCCGCGCTCACGGCGTGGCTCGCGGAGCGCGGCGTCCCGCTCGCCGACCTGCGGGCCGGGCGGGAGACCCTCGAGGACGTGTTCTTGCGGTTGACCGCCGAATGACCGCGCCGGCCGTGCTGTTCGACCTCGACGGCTGCCTGATCGACTCGCGCGCCGGGATCCTCGCCTCCGTCCACGTGGCGATGTCCGCGTGCGGGCTGGCGCCGATGCCCGACGCCGAGCTCGAGTGGCTCATCGGCCCACCCCTGCGGACGGGCTTCGCCGAGTTGTGCCGGCGTGTCGGGCGTGACGACGCGTCGCTGGCGCAGGCGCTGCTCGACGCGTACCGCGCCGACTACCACGACACGATGCTCGACCACACGCCGCTCGTGTCCGGCGTGGAGTCGCTCGTGCGGGCGCTGTCGGCGTCGCGCCCGGTCGGTGTCGTGACGTCGAAGCCGCGGGTGCTCGCGCTGGAGATCCTCGAGCACCACGGGCTGGTGGAGGTGTTCTCGGTGGTCGAGGGGCCGACGTTCGACGAGGCCGACGAGCCGAAGGTCGACACGCTCGGGCGCGCCCTCGTCGAGCTCGACGGGTTGACCGCGTCGACGATGGTCGGCGATCGCCACCACGACATCGAGGCGGGCCGGGCGCACGGCCTGCGCACGATCGGCGTCACCTGGGGCATCGGGTCGGCGGCCGAGCTCGGCGAGGCCGGCGCCGACACGATCGTCTCGTCCGTCGACGAGCTGGCGTCGGAACTCGGGCTGTGACCCCGCCGACCCCGCCGCGCATCCTCCCACGGAGTCGCGTTTTCGCGGCCGAATCAGGCGTCGGAACGCGAGTGAGTGGGAGGATGCGATGAGGGCGCTGCGGGCGCAGACCCGGGCCGAGGTCGCGATGACGCTGCGGCGGGGCGAGTCGGTGCTGCTGACGCTCGGCATCCCGGTCCTGCTGTTGGTGTTCTTCTCGCTCGTCGACGTGCTGCCGACCGGGACGCCCGACCCGGTCGACTTCCTCGCCCCGGGCGTGCTCGCGCTGGCGGTGATGTCGACGGCGATGGTCGGCCTCGCCATCGCGACCGGGTTCGAGCGCTCGTACGGCGTGCTCAAGCGGCTCGGCGTCACCCCACTCGGCCGGCCGTCGCTGCTCGCGGCGAAGACGCTGTCGATCCTGCTCGTCGAGCTCGTGCAGGTCGTCGTGCTCGTGCCGGTCGCGCTCCTGCTCGGCTGGTCACCGCACGGCGGTGGCGGCATCGTCGCGGTCGTCGTGGCGATCGTGCTGGCGACGGCGGCGTTCGCCGGGCTCGGTCTGCTGATGGCGGGCGTGCTGCCCGCGCTCACGGTCCTCGCCCTGGCGAACGGCCTCTACCTGGTCCTGCTGCTGCTCGGCGGGATGGTCGTCCCACTGTCGAAGCTGCCGGTCGCCTTGCGCGTGGTCGCGGAGGCGCTGCCGGCCGCGGCACTGGCGACGGTCCTGCACCGCTCGCTGTCGGGTCTGTCGCTCGACGCCGGCCCGTGGATCGTGCTCGCGGTGTGGGCGGTGGCGGCACCGGTCGCCGCCGCTGTCACCTTCCGTTGGGAGTAGCGCCGCGGAGGAAGGCGATGCCGAAGAGCACGCACACCGCGCCGATCACAGCCCACACCGCCTCGCCCGACATGAACGAGCCGCCGATCGCGCCGATGCCCTGACCGAACCACACTGCGCCGACGAGGACGAGCACCACGCCGGTGACGACGCGGGGCCAGGACACGCCTACGCCGAACTCGTCGGATTGGTCGGCGCCGCCGGCGGCGGGCCGACCCGCTCGAGCTCGGCCTCGACGTCGGCCCACGTGAGCACTCCGGCGTCGTCGGGCATGCGGTCGATGCCGAGCCGGCGAGCGGACCGGTCGGCCGACTGCTCGCGGTTGGCCCACTTGAACCACACGACGGCGATGAACGCCCACAGGATCAGACCGCCGACGAGCTTCATGATGAGCCCGGCGACCCGCTGATCCTCGATCGCCGACATGCCCCACATGCGCGGGAAGGTGGCGTAGCGCCGGTACAGCAGCGAGTCCGACAGTGTCAGGAACGACGCCGGCACCGTCGGGACGATCGACTGCAGGAACAGGTACACCATCTGCGCCAGCGGCGCGAGGCGACGGATCTCCGGCAGCGGCGACAGCACCGGCATCCACATCAGCGACGCGGTGAGGAACAGCGTCGTGTGCAGGACGAAGTGTCCGGGCTCGTTCGTGAGCTGGAAGTCGACGACCGCCGGGATGTGGGACACGACGATGTACGTGTTGAAGATCACGAGCGCCGGAAGGGGCCGTGCCAGCTGGCGCACGACGCCCACCGAACGCCCGAGCACGCGGCGGGCCATCCACGCCGGGGTGCCCTGCAGCAACAGCGGCGGGATCACGAGCGAGATCACGGTGTGCTGCACCATGTGCACGCTGAACAGGTAGCGCTCGGCCAGGTCGTGCATCGGCCACGACGCGGCGACGAACATGACCGCGACGCCGCCGTAGAACAGCCGCTGTTGGGCGGGCGTCGTCACCAGCCCCTCGCGAGCGCCCCGCCGGACGAGCAGGCCGTAGCCCATCGCCACGAGCCCGACGATCACCACCACCTCGGAGTGGGCGTGGAACGCCGGGAACGCGGCAGCGAGGGTCACGACAGCAGCACCACCG
>DASSOZ010000051.1:0-23348 GCA_035700105.1 Acidimicrobiales bacterium | reverse complement strand
CTCGCCGCGACCGATCCCGCCAACGTCTACGGCATCGCCGTGCCGTGGCCCGACGCCGTCGACGACGTGTCCGGTGCACGCCCCGCGCGCGCTGCCGGCGCGTACGTCGTTCTCGTCGAGGGGCGGGCGTCGCTGTACCTCGACCGGGGCGGGAAGTCGCTGCGGGCGCTGCGTCCGTTCGACGGATCGTGGGAGTCCCTCGCCGTCGACGCCCTGACGACGTTGACCGCCGACGGCCGGCTCAAGCGCCTCGCCGTCGAGAAGGTGGCGCCCGAGCTCGACGAGGTCCTGCGGGCGGCCGGGTTCGTCCCGACGCCCAAGGGACTCGTGCGATACGGATAGGGCCGAACGACCCTACGGCCGGCCGCCCACCGGGGTGGAGGCTGCGGCCATGACGACGAAGGCGCCGCACCCAGCGCACCCAGGCCGACGCCCGCGGGCGTTCGAGACGGTGTCGCCGTTCCTCCTCGACGAGGTCGGCTGGACCCGCGAGCAGATCCTGCGCATGCGCGCCAAGGTCCGCCCGGTCGTGTTCGCCGCGCGGCGCCAGTCGGTCGACTCACCCGTCTGACCACGCGAGGTTGATGCCGCCACCCACCGCGGAGGTGGGGCTACGGCATCAACCTGGAAGCTGCGTACCCTCGGGGAGGTGCCCGAGGGCGACACGATCCTCCGCACCGCCCGGACGCTCCGGACGTGGCTCGAGGGGCGGACGGTCACGGCCGCGCGGAGCCCGGTGCTCGGCGCGAGGGCCGAACGCCTGGTGGGACGGCGCGTCACCGCCGTCGAGGCGCGCGGCAAGCACCTCCTGATCCGTCTCGACGACGACACGTCCGTGCACACGCACATGCGCATGACGGGCTCGTGGCACGTCTACTCCGAGGGCGATCGCTGGCGGCGTCCGTCGTCGCAGGCGCGGCTGGTGCTGTCCGTCGACGGTGGCCACGTCGCGGTCTGCTTCAACGCCCCCGTGATCGAGTTGCTGTCGACGGCCGACGAACTGCTCCACCCGTCGCTGCGCGGTCTCGGTCCGGACGTGCTCGTCGCGCCGCTCGACATCGACGGCATCCGCCGCCGCGCCCGCGCGCTGTCGCCGGCGACGCCGATCGGCGATGTGTTGCTCGATCAGCGCGTCGTGTCCGGGATCGGCAACATCTACCGGTGCGATGCGCTGTTCGTCCGGCGCGTGCACCCGTCGACACCGCTCGGTGATCTCGACGACGGTGCGCTCGACGCGCTGATCACGACCGCCGCCGAGCTCATGCGACCGAGCATCGACCGGGCGCGCCACGAGCCGTACGTCCACCGCCGCACGAACCGCCCGTGCCGCCGGTGCGGCACACCGATCCGCGCTCGCCGTGAGGGCGCCAACGCCCGCACCGTCTACTGGTGCCCGCGCTGTCAGCCCGACGTCACACCCGGGAGGGGTATCGCCTCCCCCTGATGGGGTACTGCCGGGCCATGACCCCGCCGTTCCCGGCGCTGCACACCCAGGCGAACGAGGACGCCACCACGCGCGCCGAGGAGGCCCGGGTCCGTACCGAGCAGGCCGGGGCGTTCCTCGAGGAGCTCGACGCGCTCCTCGGCGACGCCGCATGACCACGTGAGTCGGTAGCTTCCCGCCCGCAATGGGTGCGCCGGGTGGGGGACGTCGACGGCTGCTCGTCGACGTCACGCCGCTGCGGGCCTCGCGCGACTACCGGCTCCTGTTCACCGGGCAGCTCATCTCGTTCATGGGCCGGCAGGTCACGGTCGTCGCCATCCCGGTGCAGGTCTACGACCTGACCCACTCGTCGTTCGCGGTCGGGATGACGGGACTCGTCGCGCTCGGGCCGCTTGTCGTCCTGTCGCTCCTCGGCGGTGCGATCGCCGACGCCATGGACCGACGGCGCCTGCTGCTCGTCGCCAACGTGTTGTTGGCGGCGACGAGCGCGGGGCTCGCGCTCAACGCGAGCCGCGGCGACCATGCCGCGCTGTGGCCGATCTACGTGCTCACCGCGCTGGCCGCCGGCTTCAGCGGCGTCGAGCTCCCGACGCGCAGCGCAGCGACACCCGCGCTCGTCGGGCTCGAGCTCCTCCCGGCCGCCGCCGCGCTCGGGCAGATCCTCGTGCAGGTGGGACAGGTCGTCGGCCCCGCGCTCGCCGGACCGCTCATCGACGGGGTTGGGATGGCGTCGGCGTACTGGTTCGACACGGCCACGTTCGGCGCGGCCGTCGTCGCCACGCTGCTCATCCGCCCGCTGCCGCCGGAGGGTGGCGGGACGCGGGCCTCGGTGTCGTCGATCAAGGAAGGGCTCGCATACCTGCGCGGCCGGCGCGTCCTGCAGTCGACGTTCGTCGTCGACATCAACGCCATGGTGTTCGGCATGCCCCGCGCGCTGTTCCCCGCGCTCGCCGAGAAGGTGTTCGGCGGTGGCGCCGGCACCGTCGGGCTCCTGTACGCGGCGCCGGGCGCCGGTGCGTTCGTCGCCGCGTTGGCGTCGGGGTGGGTGGGCGGCGTGCGCCGGCAGGGTCGCGCCGTGCTCCTGGCCGTCGCCGCGTGGGGCGTGGCGATCGCGCTGTTCGGGCTGACGTCGTCGCTCGTCCTCGCGCTCGCGCTGCTGGCGGTCGCCGGTGCCGCCGACGTCGTGTCGGCCGTGTTCCGCAACACGATCCTGCAGGTGACGGTTCCCGACAACCTGCGCGGTCGGCTGTCGTCCGTGCACATCGCCGTCGTCACCGGCGGGCCCCGCCTCGGCGACGCCGAAGCCGGCGCGGTCGCCGCCATCTCGACACCACGGATCTCGGTCGTCAGCGGCGGTTTGGCCTGCGTGCTCGGCGTGCTCGCCGTGCACCGGTGGGCGCCCCAGTTCGACGCCTACGACGCTCGCGAAGCGCTGGATTCGACCTAGCCTCACGCCATGGCCGATCCCGCGGTACGCACCGTCGCCGACATCATGAGCCACCCCGCCGTCACCGCGGTGGCCGACGAGAAGGTGGCGGAGGCGGCGGCGCGCATGGAGGAATCGGGCGTCGGATCGGTCGTCGTCGTCGACGCCGACGGGGCGCGGCCCGTCGGGATCCTCACCGAGCGCGACCTCGTGCGGTTCGGTGCCGCCGGCGCCGCCGGCACGGCGCCGGTGTCGGAGTGGATGACGGCCGACCCCGACACGATCGGGCTCGACGTAGAGGTCGTCGACGCGTTCAAGGCGCTGTCCGACCACGGCTACCGCCACATCCCGGTCGTCGACGCCGACGGCGCGCTCGCCGGTGTCGTGTCGATGCGCGACCTCATGCGCATCGCGCAGATCCAGCCGGTGCAGCACCCGGGCACGCTCGAGGCGCCGAAGGGGCTCGAGGGCGTCGTCGTGGCCGAGACGACCGTCGGCGACGTGCGCGGCCAGGAGGGCTTCTACCACTACCGCCAGTACTCGGCCGTCGACCTCGCCGAGAAGCGATCGCTCGAGGACGTGTGGTACCTGCTGTTCAACGGGTCGCTGCCGACGCGTGACGAGCGGCGGGCGTTCGACGAGCTCGTGCGGCCGAAGCGCGAGGTGCCGGCGTCGGTCAAGCCCTTGCTGCCGGCGATCGCCGACGCCGGTGAGCACTTCATCCCCCTCGACGCGCTGCGGACGGCGGTGTCGCTGGTCGCGTACGCGATGGACTTCAAGCCGTCGCTCGACGTGTCCGACGACGAGCTGCGTCGCAACGCGCTGCGGCTCTGCGCGGTGATCCCGACGCTGATCATGTCGCTGTACCGGCTCAACCAGGGGCTCGAGCCGATCGAACCGCACCCGGACCTCGGCTACGCGGCGAACTACCTCTACATGCTCACCGGCGAGGTACCCGACCCGGTGAAGGCGCGGGCCGTCGAGCAGTACCAGATCTCGACGATCGACCACGGTTTCAACGCGTCGACGTTCACCGCCCGTGTCGTCACGTCGACCGGCGCCGACCTCGGCGCGGCGGTCGTCGCCGGCATCGGCGCACTGTCGGGGCCGCTGCACGGCGGCGCACCGTCCCGGGCGCTCGACATGCTCGACGCCATCCAGACGCCCGACCGGGCCGAGGCGTGGATCCGAAACGCCGTCGAGAGCGGCGACCGGATCATGGGGTTCGGCCACCGCGTCTACAAGACCGACGACCCGCGCTCGGTGATGCTGCGCGGCGTCGCCGAGCGGCTGAACGGTCCGCTCGTCGACTTCGCCAAGCAGGTCGAGCGCACCGTCGTCGACGTCCTCGCCGAGCTCAAGCCGGGACGGAAGCTCTACACCAACGTCGAGTTCTACGCCGGCGTCGTGATGAACGACTGCGGCCTGCCGCGCGACCTGTTCACGCCGACGTTCGCGTCATCGCGCGTCATCGGTTGGTGCACGCACATCCTCGAGCAGGCGGCCGACAATCGGTTGATCCGCCCGTCCGCCCGCTACATCGGCCCGCCGCCGCCCCAGCCCGTGCCCGACGCCGAGTGAGCGCGCTCACCATCGACGAGGCGCACGAGGTCACGCCCGAGCTCGTCGCCGCGTTCGAGCGGCTCGTCCCGCACCTGTCGAAGTCGTCCCCGCCGCCGGGCAAGGACGAGCTGGCCGAGATGGTCGACGCCCCCGGTACGTTCGTGCTCGTCGCCCGCCTGGCGTCCGACGGCGACGACGAGCCCGGCGCCGGCGAGATCGTGGGCACGCTCACGCTCGTGTGCTTCCGCATCCCGACCGGTGTGCGGGCGTGGATCGAGGACGTCATCGTCGACGAGTCGGCCGAGGGCCGCGGCATCGGGACCGCGCTGACCGAGCGTGCGCTCGAGCTTGCCGCCGCCGCCGGCGCAAAGACGGTCGACCTGACCTCCCGCCCGTCACGGGAGGCGGCCAACCATCTCTACCGGAAGGTCGGCTTCGAGCTGCGGGACACGAACGTCTACCGGTACACGCTCGAGGCGTAGATCGGCCGACAAGTCCCGCAAGCCTCGTGATGGCGACTTCAGCGACATGAGCCGACCCACATCGCGCCGGATGCGGCCGTGTCGCCCAGGACGCCATTCGGGTGCACCGGTGCCCCGCCCGGAACGATGCCGATTCGGGGCGGGTGCTCAGTCGATCGGGACCTGCGGAGCCCGGGTGAGGAGTTCGGTCGGGGGTGTTGCTCCCGCGGAGGCATCGAGGGTGGCCGCCTCACCGGACGCCGGGCGTGTGTCTCGTCGTGCTCGGTCGGCGCGGCGAGCCCGAGCGACGACGCGGAGCACGAATGACGGCGTGAGGAGGGCCTGGGGTCTGCGGACGAGGGCGACGACCTCGTTGAATCTGATGACGACGTCGTCGTCGACCTGTCCTGCTTGGATGACGCGGTCGATGTAGTGGTTGAGGATGTCGGTGCCGAAGGGCTTCTTGCCTCTGGTGTCGGGGTAGACGAAGTCGCCGCCGACGGCGATGGACCATGGGATGCTCACGATCCGGGCCGCGGCTCGGAAGTACTGCTTGGTGAAGCCGCGGCTGGTTGGGCTGTGTCGGTCGAGCGCACGGCCGAGGGCGGCGGCCTGTTGGGCGGCCGCGGTCATGCCTTGTCCGTAGATCGGATCGAAGCTGCACACGGCGTCGCCGAGGAGCACCCAGCCGAGCGGGTACCGGCGGAGCCGTTCGACATGGCGTCGCTGGTTCGCAACGAAGCGGTGTGTGACCGGTTCGCCGATGGCCTGTCCCTGCGCGAGGAGCTCGGCGATGATGGGCGAATCGAACCGCCGGGCATAGGCAATGGCCTCGTCGTGTTCGGTCGGCGGTGACTCGCCGTTGAGTCCCGCGATCGACAGGATCCAGCGGTCGCCTTCCATCGGCAGCAACATGGCGAGGCGCTTCGTCTCGGGGTCACCGATCACGGCGGCGGCCTTCCAGTCGCGGGTCGCCGAGTCGTCTCGCCGGAACACGCGGCTCACATAGCGGGTGTCGACCTCGACGATTGTCGTCGGTGGCGCGGGATAGCCATGTGCGGCCAACCAGTCGACGCTGCGCGCGCCACGCCCGGTGGCGTCGACCACGAGATCAGCAGCGATCGCCTCCCGCTCGTCGATCTGGACAGCGACCACCCGCTTCGCCTCGTCGTCGAGCGTCAGCCCCGCGACGTCGATGCCGCCACGGACGGAGACGTTGGGCGCGGCCGTCACCCGGGTCCGGACCGTCGACTCCAACAGCGGCCGAGACATGGACGGACCGACCAGCCCCGACGACGGCCGGCGTTGGGTTCCACCGGCCTGGTGCCACAGGAAGTCGCCGCACAGATCGAGCTCGACCGCGCCAGCAGCGCAGAGCTCAGCGCTGAGGCCGGGAAACCACGCGTCGAGGAGTCGAGCGCCGGCGGTGAGCAGTAGGTGCGGGTGGCGACCTTGCGGCACCAGCCGCCGGGGCGTGGGGTCGTCGGTGAGGACGTCCCGGTCGAGGACCACGACGCGGGTGAAGCGATCGGCGAGCACCTTCGCGGCGCAGAGGCCGGCCATGCTGGCCCCGATCACCACCGCTTGTTCGCCGGCTGCTGCGGTGCGAGCGCCCTTTCCCATCGATGCTCCTTCGTCGTCGGACCGGGCGTGACGGGGGCAGGGTCGCAAGATGCACCGACGCGAGCATCGGTGAGGTCACCTATTTCGGCACAGAGACCTCGCCAGCGATGCGCACGGCGTAGGCGGCCGCCTCAGCGCGATTGTTCAGCCCGAGCTTGCGGAGGACGCTCGAGACGTGGTGCTCCACGGTGCGGCGGCTCACGTACAGCCGCTGGCTGATAGCGGGGTTCGACAGTCCCTCGCCGAGCAAGCCGAGCACCTCGCGCTCGCGCCGTGTGAGCAGCGGTAGTCCCTTCGGCGCGGCGCGGGCTGCCCGCGCACCGAGGGTGCGCAGGAGTGCAGCGGCCGCATCGGCATCGCGATCCGCGCCGAGCTGCTCGAACGCCGAGAGCGCGATCCGTGCCTCGCTCACTGCGACGTCCCGATCCGAGCTACTCGCCGCCTCGGCGAGGACCACACGAGTGCGGGCGCACTCGTAGGTGAGATCGCAGGCGCCGAAGCGGGCAAGTGCATCCTCGAGCGCGCGGTGCGCGTCGGTGGCGGCCGCCGACAGGGCCGCACGTCCCCGCGCGCGCGACGCGTACGCGCCGGCGACCTCACCCAGGCTCTCGTGGTCGACGGCGGGGACATGCTCGGCGCCGGTCTCGGCCAGCAGGTCGAGCAGCACGAAGCGCTCGAGCTCGTGAGCGCCGATCTGGCGCAGGCGACGGCGAATGAGGCTCGCAGCAGTCGACGTTCGACCGGTGGCGAGTTGGAGGCGAGCCTGAGCCACGGCCGTTATCGGCTCGTCCTCGAGTCCGTCGAGGAGTCGTTGCGCGTCGTCGAGGCGCCCCTGGGCGATGCGGAGCTCGGCCAGCACCCCGACGACGTCAGCACGCAGCGCTTTCTCGGCTCCACCAGCGCACTGCAGGGCGAGCTCGAGCTCCGCTTCCGCGCGGGTCCAGTCGCCGGCCGCGAACAGCACCGCCCCGTGGTGGGTCTTGCAGGTGGTGAACAGGTGCGTCGATCCGTGGCTCCGCTGGAAGCTCTCGGCGGCGCTGATCCACTGCGCGGCCCGCTTGAGGTCGGCCGCCCGCCGGCACGCAGTGATCGTGCGGCAGCTGACCAGCACGACGGTGTCCAGGTCGTCACGGTCACCACCGAGCGCGGCGGCCATCGCCTGATCGAGCAACGACCCGGCCTCGTCGAGATCGCCCAGCGCTGCCAGCGCGTAGCCAAGCTCACACGTGGCGCACACCGCCAAGTCTCCGTCGCCGAGCTCCTTGGCCACCGTCAGCGTCTGCCGGGCCAGGTCAGCAGCCGCTGTCGAGTCGTGGGTGTCGTTGGCCGTGTAGGCCCGCGCCAGCAGCACCCACCCTGCGACAGGCACGAGATCGTGGTCGTCCACCAGCGCCATTGCCTGCCGGAGCCAACCGTTGGCCGCCACCTCGTTGCCCAGGCTCATCCGATACGACAAGCACAGGTAGAAGGCCGCGATCACCGCCTGCGCATCGTCACCCGCACGCCGGAACGCCGCATGAGCACGCTCCCAGCAGTCCAACGAACTGGTGACGTCGCCCTGCCACCACGACGCGACGCCCAGACCAAACCACGCCTCGCCAAGGTCCTCCTCGTCCAAGATGACGCGAAACAGGGTCGTCGCCTTCGCCCAGTCCGCCGATCGGAGCGCGCCGGTCGCAGCTTCCAGCGCCCCGTCCAAGCTCCGGGTCACGGAAAACAGCGTACGACGAGCCACTCCGCCGTCACCTGTGGCGCGGCACTCCTCAGCGGCCCGCGGCATCGAGCGACGCGCTCCTCCGGCGCACGGCGGCCGCCGCACAGATCAGACGGCACTCGGATCGGAAGCGGTCGCCGCCGCCGAAGCACTGGGCGCACGTGTGGTCGCGTCGTCGGGGGACGACAGTCCCGGCATCCGTCAATCCTGTGAGGAACTCGGCATTCGCACTCGCTGGTCGACCGCGGAAGCTGACGGCCCACCGGTGCAGGTTCCAGACCCCGGCGATTTCTGGCTTACCAACGTGTACAGATTCACGCTCTGATCTGTACACGCCTTGTTACGATGCGTCCATGGACGTTGCGATCAGCGACCTACGGGCGAACCTGAAGGCCTACATCGAGCGCGCCGCAGCCGGCGAGCGGGTCGTCGTCACCGATCGTGGCGTACCGGTCGCTCGTCTCGTCGCCGCGGATCACGAGGAGCTGCTCGACCGCCTCGCCCGGGACGGGGTCGTGACGCGTGCCGCGCGGCCGAAATCACGCGCGTCGAAGCGCCGGCGCGTGAGGGCGAGCGGGCCGGTGGCCGAGCTCGTCAGTGAGATGCGCAGCGATCGTGACGCTCGCGTTCTGGGATAGCAGCGCCTTCGTGAAGCTGCTGGTCGACGAGATCGGCAGCGACGAGGCTGAGGCTCTGTGGAACGACGCGGCGCCGGCAGCGGCGAGTCGGCTCGTCGTACCCGAGGTCAGCGCAGCTCTGGCGGCTGCACGTCGTGCCGGTCGCCTGGACGCGGCGGCGCATCGCGTCTCGCAACAGGAGTGGGCGAGGTACACCGCGGAGGTCGACTTCGTCGAGCTCACCCCGGCATTGGCCGAGCGATCGGCCGCGCTTGCCACGGAGCACGACTTGAGCGGTGCGGACGCGGTCCATCTCGCGACCGCGCTGCAGCTGCGTGATCCATCGGTTGTCGTCGCGACCTGGGATCGTCGCCTCGCGGGCGCGGCGAACGCCGAAGGTCTCGTCGTGATCCCGCAATCGACCTGATGCCGACGTTCCGCATCGCACGAAACCCCGACGACGCCTCGACGCTGCCGTACGTGCTGTCCGTGCCCATCGGCGCGACACCGCTGGTGCTCAAGGCCAAGGACACGTGGCCGCGGACCGGGAAGGTGTACTGCCATCGCGCCGTGTGGCCGGAGGACGCCGAGGTGATCGAGGAGACGCCGGTTCGGTCCTGCGTCCGGCGAGGCGTCGTCATCGATCTCGTGCTCGATCGACGCCGGGAGAACCGCTCGCAGTTCGTCGTCACCTCGCTGAAGGGCGGGCGCGAGGGAATCTTCTGGCAGACGGCGAGCACGACGCGCAAGACACGTCCGGGGATGCGACTGCCCACGCGCCGAAGTGCGGCCGGTGTCCTCGAGATCGTGATCGACACCCGCGAGCGGTACGCGTGGAAGTTCGAACACCAGCAGGTCGTGGCGTCCACGCGCGCCCTCCCCGTCGGTGACTACGCGGTCGAGGTCGACGGCGAGACGGTCGGCGTCGTCGAGCGCAAGAGGCTCGCCGAGCTCGCGGGCAACGTCGTCGACGGGAGCCTCCTGCTCCGGCTCGCGGAGCTCGCCACCACTCGTCGCGCGGCCGTCGTCGTCGAGGACCGGTGGGCGGACGTCTTTCGACTCACCTACGTGGCTCCGTCGATGGTGGCCGAGATGCTGGCGGCCGCACAGGTCCGTTACCCGAACGTCCCGATCGTCTTCTGCGAGAACCGCGCGCTCGCTCAGGAGTGGGCCTACCGGTTCCTCGGAGCGGCCGCCGCCTACGCCGGCGAGGAGACCGTCGACGTCGAACGCGGCTTCTGACGCCGCACCGGGCCGAACGTCTACCGGTACACGCTCTGACCGGTCACTCGGCCGGGACGGCGTTCACCATCCACGGTGTGCCGAAGCGGTCGGTGCAGATGCCGTACGCCGGCGACCAGAACGTCTCGCCGATCGGCATCGTGACGTCGCCACCCTCGGCCAGCGCGGCGAACACCCGCTGCGCCTCGGCGATGTCGGGCGTCATGAAGTTGACGTACATGTACTGCACGGGGCCGAACTCGCCGGGCTGGGCGTCCGACGCCATGAGGAGGTCGTCGCCGATCTTCAGCGCGGCGTGCATGATGAGGTCCCGCTGCTCGGCGGGGACGGCGTCGCCGGCGCCGTCGGGCATGTCGCTCATGGCGAGCAGCGTCAACTCGCCGCCGAAGATCTCGTGGTAGCGGGTGAACGCGTCGCGGCAGTTGCCGCCGAAGTTGAGGTAGGGATGGAACGGCACCGGTCCTCCAGTCGAACGGTTGCGGGTGGGAGCAGTCTCGTGTCGTTCGACGTCACCCGCGCGCGGAACTCATCGGCGGAGGTCCGTTGACGCCCGCCGACGTCACGCCGGCCGCCGAGGTCGACATCGACGACGCGCTCGTGCGGGCGCTCCTTGCCGAGCAGCACGCCGACCTCGCCGGCCTGCCGCTGCGTCTCGTGGCCAGCGGGTGGGACAACGCGATCTTCCGGCTCGGCGAGGACCTCGCCGTGCGGCTGCCCCGCCGCGAGCTGGGGGCGTCGCTCGTCGCCCACGAGCAGCGGTGGCTGCCGTCGCTCGCGCCGGCGCTGCCGCTCCCGGTCCCGGTACCGGTGCGTGTGGGCGCGCCGTCGCCCGCGCTCGGTTACCCGTGGTCGTGGAGCGTGTGCCGGTGGCTGACGGGGACCGTCGCGCTGCACGCCGCGCTGGCCGACCGCGTGGACGCCGCCGTCGCGCTCGGGGCGTTCGTGGCGGCGATGCACCGGCCGGCGCCCGCGGGCGCGCCCCACAACCCGTGGCGCGGCGTACCGCTGCGCGAACGCACCGACAGGCTGCACGAGTGCCTGCACCGCGTCCGCGACGACCTCGACGGTCCGGCCATCATCGCCCTGTGGGACGAGCTCGTCGCCACGCCGCGGTGGACCGGAGCACCGCAGTGGGTCCACGGCGACCTGCACCCCGCCAACGTCCTCGTCGATGACGACGGACGGGTCTGCGGCGTGATCGATTTCGGCGACCTCAACGCCGGCGACCCGGCGACCGACCTCGCAATCGCGTGGATGCTGTTCGGCGACGACGACCGTGCGCGTGCCGCGTTCCGCGCGGCCGCCGGCGTCGACGGCGACGGTGACACGTGGCAGCGCGGGCGGGGATGGGCGCTCGCCATCGGCGTGGCGCTCGTCGCGTCATCGGCCGACGACGAGGCGTACACCCGCCTCGGGCACGCGACGATCAGCGCAGCCGTGCGAGGTGATCGGTCGTGAGCATGTCTCGCCGGAGGTCCGGCGAGATGGCGAGGAACGGCGACGCCTGCGACCGGTGGGCGGCGATCGCCCGCTCGCGCACCTCGAGCTGCGCGGTGCCGTCGACGACCTCGGTGAACTCCTCGTCGGGGCGACCCAGCGACGCGCCGTCGTCGTGGAGGTAGACCGAGTCGGGACTCCTCGCCCGCATCTCGTCGGCCCATCGCCGCATCAACGAGCGGGCGAGCCCGACCTCGTCGACGCGCACGTTCGCAAACGTCGCAGGGTCGCGGTCGAGCGCGGCGAGCGTCGCGTCGCGCGATCGGCGGTGGTCGCGGTGGCCGTCGCTGCCGTCGAGGACGATCACCCGCTCGGGCATCACGTCGCGCAGCACGGCGTCGATCGCGTCGACGATGTCGTCGTCCGGTGCGCCGCACAGCGAATCCGGCGCGACGTCGCCGTCCCACCCGGAGTCGACGAAGCCGAGTAGGCGGACGTCCGTCGCACCGAGGATGGCGGCGGCGGTGCGCAGCTCGGCGGCGCGGTCGGCACCGAGCCCGTCGCGACCGACGGTGTAGCCGGGCGCCGGCTCGCCGAGCTCACCGGCGGTGAAGCAGGCGATCACGACGCGGTGACCGTCGGCGGCAGCCCGGGCGATGATCGACCCGCACCCGAACGTCTCGTCGTCGGGATGCGCGACGACGACGAGCATCGTTCCCACGAACGGCGACACTAACGACGTGAACGTGCTCGGACACACGCACGTCGCCGACCGGCTCCGGCCGGACGACGCCGCGCACGCGCTCGGCGCGGTCCTGCCGGATCTGGCGACGATCGCCGGCGTGCGCCTCCAGACGCCGCTGTCGTCTTCGCTGCAGCGCGCGATCACCGACGGCGTCGCCTGCCACCACGCCGCCGACGCGACGTTCCACTCGCTCGCGCCGTTCCGCTCCGGCGTGGCGGCGCTGCGCCGCGACCTCCTCGCCGCCGGGTTGCCGACCGGCCCGGCGCGCGCGGTCGCTCACGTCGGCTACGAGCTGCTGCTCGACGGCACGCTCGTGGGGACGCCGACCGAGCACGCCTACCGCCGCGCGCTCACCGGTGCCGCCGACGCGACCGACGCGATCGCGATCGCGCACCGCGCGCGGTGGCGGGCGTTCGTCGACCGCATCACCGCGAACGCGCACCACGCGCTCCGTTACGACGACGTCGGGTGGGTTGCCGATCGCCTCGTGGCCGTGCTCGACCACCGGCCCCGCCTCAGGCTCGACGCCGGCGACGTCCCGGCGGTCGCCCGTGTGCTCGACCGCCACGCCGGCGCGATCCGTGGCGACGCGCCGCACGTCCTCGCATCGACGTTTGCGGCTCGACACGACGGGTAGCCCGCGAAACGGTTCGCAATCGTCAGGGGGAACCGATGGTCGACGAAGTCGAGGTACGAACGCGCTTCTGCGGCGAATGGGTCGGCGGGTTCGAAGTGGTCGAACAGGACGAACAGAGCGAGACGGTCCGGGTGCGGCGCCGCTCCGACGGGACGGTGCTGCCGGGCACGTTCGCCCCCCACGAGGTGCGCCCTATCGGCTCGGTCGGGCGGAATCGAGGGCGTCGAAGCGGACGCCGGTGAGCGTCTCGGACACGTCCCAGAGGCGGGCGGCGTCTGCTTCCTTGCGGGCCGCCGGCATCGTCAGGAGGTTCCGCCCGGGCGCGCCCCGCTGCATCGGGCCCGACGGGCCCCAGAACGTCCCGCCGTCCACGCCGGGCGCGGTCGCGGCGTAGAGCGACGGCTGGGCGCCCGCCGAGGACGGCTGGGCGAACACGCGGTTGCCGGCCTCCATGACGCGCTCGCGCAGCGAGCTGCCCTCGAGCTTCGCGCTCGCCGTCTGGAGGTTCGTCGCTGCGTACCCGGGGTGCGACGCGACGCTGACGAGCGGCACGCCCGCGCGCCGGGCGCGCCGGTCGAGCTCGAAGGCGAAGAGCAGGTTGGCGAGCTTCGACTGGCCGTACGCCCGCCAGCGGCCGTAGTGACGCTCGCCCTGGAGATCGTCGAAGTTCATGCGGCCGATGACGTGCGCCATGCTGCTGACGGTGACGACGCGAGCGGGACCGTGCGTCGCCGCCAGGAGGTTCGCCAGCAGCAGGCCGGTCAGTGCGAAGTGCCCGAGGTGGTTCGTGCCGAACTGCATCTCGAACCCGTCGGCGGTGGTGCGCCGCGGCAACGCCATCACGCCGGCGTTGTTCACGAGGATGTCGAGCGGCGTGTCGCCGAAGCGCTCGGCGAACGCCCGGACCGACGAGAGGTCGGCGAGGTCGAGCGTCTCCAGTCGCGCCGACGCGTCGGGCGCGTCGTCGTGCAGCCGGTCGAGCGCCGCCTTCCCGCGACCGGCGTCCCGGCAGGCGAGGACGACGTCGGCGCCGTGGCGGGCGAGCTCGAGCGCGGTGTAGTAGCCGATGCCGCTGTTGGCACCGGTCACGACGGCGCGCCGGCCGTGAAGGTCGGGGATGTCGGCCACGGTCCACTTGGTCATGGGTTCGGCCTTTCTCCGTTGACGGCGCCGGGTCCTGTCCCGGCGAGGAGGTCGGCGACGGCTGACGTCAGTCTGTCCAGTCGATCGGCCGTCCGCCGGTAGACGTCGACGGGGTGCCCGGCGGGGTCGGCGATCTCGTCGTTGGCGCGGCCGGGGACGCGCCGGTGCGGCCGGTGGGCGGCCACCGACGCGACCCACTCACGCAGCGGCGGGGTTCCCGTCCACGGACCGACGTGCGCCGCCAGGCGGACGAGCTCGCCGAGGAGGAAGGCGCGGTCGTGGGCGTCGCCGTCGATGGCGACGACGCGCCCGACGTGATCGCGGGTCATGCCGAGCACGAGGTCGGCGCGCGCGATCAGCGACGCCGACAGCTCGCGGCTGCGGTGGTGGGCGACGTCGAGCCCGCGCTCGTGCATCGCGGCGACGGCCTCGTCGGTCGCCGCGCCCCGCCACGGCAGCGTGCCCGCCGAGTGCACGTGCGCGCCGGCGACGCCGCGCTCGCGAAGGTGACGCGCGAGCAATGCCGCCGCCATGGGCGAGCGGCACGTGTTGCCGGTGCAGACGACGAGGATGTCGATGCGCCGGTCCGGCGAACTCGGCGTAGAACGTTGCGCTTTGCGCAACGTTCTACGCCGAGTTCGCCGTGTGGTGTCAGTCGACGGTGGCGTAGACCTCGGCGGCGAGCGCCGGGCCGAGGGCGACCTTGTCGCGACCGACGGCAACGACGATCGTGCCGTCGGGCGCGCGGCTGGCGATCTTCGCCGCCGAGCCCGGGCGCACGCCGTGGGCGTCGAGGTAGGCGAGCGAGTCGTAGTCCATCTCGAGCGTCTCGGTGACCCGGGCGACGCGGACCTGGTCGCCGGCCGCGCACTCGCCGAGCGCACGCATGCGGGGCTTCTTCGTCGCCAGGCCGGGGATCGGGTTGCCGTGCGGGCACGTCGCCGGCTTGTCGAGCAGGTGGATGAGCCGGGCCTCGACCTCGTCGGAGATCACGTGCTCCCACCGGCCGGCCTCGCGGTGCGCCTTGTACCACTCGAGCCCGATGACGTCGGTCAGCAGCCGCTCGGCGAGCCGGTGCTTGCGCACGACGCTCTCGGCGACGTCACGGCCCTCGGCGGTGAGGTGCAGTGACCGCTCGGTGACCTCGAGGTAGCCGTCCTCGACGAGCCGTCGCACCATCTCCGTCACGCTCGGCGCCGAGTACCCGAGCCGCTCGGCGAGACGAGCCCGGATGACGGGGATGCCGTCCTCCTCGAGCTCGTACACGACGTGGAGGTACTCCTCCAGCGCGGGGTGGAAGCCTTCGGGCACGAGGCCACCATACGGCCCCCGACGGTCCTTTGTTAGTTGACCCGAAACTCCGTCCTCATCCCGAGGTCGGCGTGCGACGTGCCGTCGGTCTCGAGGATGCACTGGAGGGTGTACGTGCCCGGCTGCAGCTCGACGGCGAGTGTCCGCTCCTGTCCCGGGCCGAACGCCTCGATCTCGTCGACCGCGTCGCCGTCGCCGTCGAGGATCTCGAACTCGTGGTCGTGCTCGCCCTTGTTTGCGACCTCGAAGAACACCTTGGTGCCCTTCGCGTCGGGACGGTCGAGCTCGAACCGGTAGTCGACGGCCTCGACGTGGACGACGGTGTCCGCGTCCGACTCACGGAAGGCCGGTGCCGACTCGTCGCCCTCTGCCGGCGCGCTCGCCGACCCGGACGCACTACCGCTGCCGCTCCCGGAGCCGGACGCGCTGCCGCTGCCGGTCGTGTCGCTGCCGCACCCGGCGGCGATGATCGTGACGGCGAGGAGGATGAGCAGTCGTCGCATGGGTCGCGGACGTTAAGGTATCCCTAAGTCATGATGCAAGGTGTGCCTTGAGCTCGTTCGACGTCGTCGTCCTCGGCGCCGGGCCCGCGGGGCTGGCAGCTGCGCGCGGCGCGGCCGCCACCGGCCGCTCGGTGCTCGTTGTCGAGCGCGCGCCCGTCGTCGGAGGCATGGCGGCGAGCTTCGACGTCGCCGGGGTGCGCGTCGACCACGGCAGCCACCGCCTGCACTCGGCACCGCCCGAACTGCGGGCGTTCCTCGGTGACGAGCTCCAGACGCGCGCCCGCAACGGCCGGATCGCACTCGAGGGGCGTTGGGTCGCGTTCCCCGTCCGCGCAACGGACCTCGCACGCCGACTGCCGCCGTCGTTCGTCGCCACGGCGCTGCGAGATCAAGTGCGCCGAGAGCGCGCGACGAACGACACCTTCGCCGATGTCGTCGTCGCCCGCCTCGGCCGGACGATGGGGGAGCGGTTCTACTTCCCGTACGCCCGCAAGCTGTGGGGCGTCGAGCCGCACGAGCTGAGCGGCGAGCAGGCGCGGCGCCGGATCAGCGCACGCGGTGCAGGCGGTCTCCTCCGCCGAGCGCTCCGGCGCGAGCGGCCGACGTTCCTGTACCCGCGTGGCGGCTTCGGCCGCATCGTCGAGGTGCTGGCCGACGACGCCGTGGCCCGCGGGGCGACGATCCGCACCTCGACGTCGGCGACCGCTGTCGACGTGAGTGCCCGACGGGTCACGCTCGACGACGGCACGACCGTCGGTGCCGGGCGTGTCTGGTCCACCGTCCCGCTTCCGTCGCTCGCCCGCCTGGCCGGTGCGCCGGCGGACGTCCTCGACGCCGCGGCGCGACTCGAGCAGCGGGCGATGGTCCTCGTGTACCTCGTCGTCGACCGGCCGCACTGGACTGCGTTCGACGCCCACTACCTCCCCGGTCCGTCGACGCCGGTGACGCGCGTGTCCGAGCCGAAGAACTACCGCGATCGCCCGGCCGACCCGCCGGACCGCACGGTCGTGTGCGCCGAGATCCCGTGTGCGGTCGACGACGACGTCTGGACCGCAGCGCCGGGCGATGTCGGCGCTCGGGTCGCCGACGACCTCGCCGCGCTCGGCCTGCCTCGCGTCACGCCGGTCGACGTGGACGTGCGCCGGCTACCGGCGGCGTACCCGATCTACCGCGCCGGGTTCGAGCGACATCTCGCGCCGGTCGAGGCGTGGGCCGCGGCGCAGCCCGGACTCCTGAGCTTCGGTCGCCTCGGGTTGTTCGCCCACGACAACACGCATCACGCGCTCGCCGAAGCCGCCGCCGCGGTGGGCACGCTCACCGGCGACGTCGACTGGACGGCGGCGCGAGCGTCGTTCGCCTCCCACGTCGTCGAGGACTGACCGCCGTTGAGCTCCCGGTACACCGCGGGGATGACAGCGCGCAGGTACGAGCCCAGGCGCACGAACGACGTCCCCGACTCGCGGAAGCGGTACGTGATCGGAACCTCGGCGTAGCGGAACCGCTTGCCGAGCAGGTCGAGCGTGAGGACCTGCGCGTAGTTGAAGTCGTGGACGATCTCGGCGGTCGCCGCCGCATCCGGCGACAGTGCGCGGTAGCCGCTCTGGCCGTCGGTGATGTCCCGACGCCGAGCGACGAACGACAGCAGCCGCGTGAGCACGACGTTGCCGAACCGCCGGTGCGGCAGCATCCGCTCGATGCGCCCCGCGAAGCGCGAGCCGACGACGTAGTCGGCGTCGCCGTCGAGGATCGGGGCGACGAGCGCGGCGAGGTCCTCGGGCGCGTACTCGCCGTCGGCGTCGCAGAACGCGACCGCGGCGGCGCCGCGCTCGACCGCGACCCGCAGCCCCGTGCGCACGGCGGCGCCGAGCCCACGTCCGGGATCGACACGCACGACGTCCGCGCCCGCCCGTCGTGCGATCTCGCCGGTCCCGTCGGTGGAGCCGTCGTCGACGACGACGCACTCGACCGGGCGCCCGCACACCGACGCCGGCACCCGGCGCACGACGTCCCCGACGCGCGGCGCCTCGTCGCGGGCCGGGAGGAACAGCACGACCGGCCCGCCCGCGCCTCGATCCGGTTTTGACAGCAGCAGCGCACCCATTTCCGTATCGCTGCTGCTGTCAGAACGGCGGGGTTTGGGTAGCCGCAGCCGGCCGGCGAGGCCGGGGGCGGGCCAGACCGAGAACCCGGCGCCGGCCACGAGCGAGTACGCCGTCTTCAGCGCGTGGGTGGTCAGGGCGGCGACGAGCGCGGTGCCGGGATCGAACCCGAGCGCGGTCCACGCCGCGACGGCAGCGGCCTCGTAGGTGCCGAACCCGCCGGGTGTGACCGCCGCGACCTGGGCGGCGACCGACGCGCCGACGACGACGACCGCGTCGAGGTACGACGCGTCGAGCCCCGCCCAGCGGGCGCACACCAGCACGAGCAGCGCCTCGAGCAGCCACGCCGCCGCCGACGCGCCGAGCACGCGCCATCCCGGAAGTCGCAGTCCGCTTCCTTCCGTACGCCGCAGGCGCGCCGTCCACGCCACGCCGACGGCTCCGGCGATCCCGACCGCGGCGACGGCGAGCCCGCCCCACGGACCGAGCACCGCGGCCACGAGGTGCGGCCCGCCGACGAGCGCCATCGCCGCGCACGTCAACATGTCCGCCGTGCGCAGCGTGAGCGTCGACGCCGTCGCCGTCGCCACGGACAGGCCGGCCCGCCGCACGACGCTCACGACCCGCAGGCCCTCACCGAGGCGCAGCGGCAGCACGTGGTTGGCGCCGACGGCGACGTGGATCGCGGCGAGCGCGTGCCCGAACGCGAGCGACGGCACCATCGCCCGCCACGCGCCTGCGCGCAGCACGAAGGCGGCGAAGAACGCGCCGAGCGCGACGGTGAGCCCGAGCGGGTCGGTGAGCGCCCGGCCCGCGGTCGACGCCAGCGCACCGCCGTCGACCGCCCCGGCCACGACCACGAGCGCCACGGCGAACCCGGTCGTGCCGACGACGGCGGCGACCGGCCACGGGAGTCGAGTTCGCCGTACCTGCCTCACAGAGTTAGGCATCCTTTACTTCCCACGCCGCCGAACAGTAGCGTCCGCCGTCCGATGACGCGCCGCCAGCTCGCGGTCCTGGTCGGGCTCGGCGTCGTCGTCGCCGCGTGGTGCTCGCTCGGTGTCCGCGTCCGGGCGACGTACGGCGCCCGCCTCACCGCCGACGAGCCGCAGTACGTCCTCTCCGCGATCAGCCTCGCCGAGGACCGCGATCTCGACATCAGCGACGAGCTGCACGACGAGCGGTGGCGCGCGTTCCATTCACCGGCGCAGTTGCCGGTGCAGACGAAGGTGCTCGACGGCGGTCGCCAGATCAGCCCGCACGACCCGCTGCTCCCCGCGCTGCTCGCCGTGCCCGTCGCGCTCGCTGGGTGGATGGGGGCGAAGGTCGCGCTGGCGCTCATGGCGGGCGCACTCGCCGCGCTCGTGGCCTGGACCGCGTGGCGTCGCTTCGACGTCCCGTTCGGCCTCGCCGTCGGCGGCACCGCGCTGTTCGCCATGTCGCCGCCGCTGGCGATGTACGCCACGCAGGTCTACCCCGAGCTCCCGGCCGCGCTCGTCGTCGCCGGGTGCGTCGCCGTCCTCACCGCGCCCCGCGGCCCGAACGGGCGGACGACGGCTGCCGTCGTCGCGCTCGTCGTCGCGCTCCCGTGGCTGTCGGTGAAGTACGCGCCCGTCACGTTGACGATCGCGGCCGTCGCCGCGTGGCAGCTGTGGCGCGCGGGACGGCGCGACCTGCTGGTCCGGGCCGGCGTCGCGCTCGTCGGCGCCGGTGTCGCGTACGCCGTGTTCCACCAGGCCGTGTACGGCGGATGGACGCCCTACGCCGCGGGCGATCACTTCGTCGGGGGCGAGGCGACCGTGATGGGAGTCGACGTCAACCTCGCCGGCCGCGCCCGCCGCCTCATCGGCCTGCTCGTCGACCGCGACTTCGGCCTCGTCCCCTGGCAACCCGCCTACCTGCTGCTCGTGCCGGCCCTGAGCGCTGCTTTCGGTGAGTTCGGCTCGCCATGGCGTACCCAAGTCACCGAAAGCCGGCGGGGGTTCGTCGTCCTCGTCCTTCCACTCCTCGCCGGGTGGCTGACGGCGACGTTCGTGGCGCTGACGATGCAGGGGTGGTGGTGGCCGGGGCGCCAGGTCGTCGTCGTGCTGCCGTGCGCGGTGCTGCTCGTCCTCGTCCTCGCCGCCCGCCACCGGGCGGCGGCGATCGCACTGGTCGCGCTCGGCGCCGCCGGGGTCGTCGAGTTCCTGTGGCTCATGGTGGAGGGGCTGCGCCACCGGCTCACGCTCGTCGTCGACTTCGCCACGACCACGGACCCGCTCTTCCGGGTCTGGCGCCACGTGCTGCCCGACGGCCGGGTGACGACCGACGCCGCGGTCGCGCTCACCGCGGCATGGGGTGCCGCGGCGCTGTCCGTCCTCGTGTGGCGCTCGCGCGCCCGCCTCGTCACGGCGACCGCGGCGGCGCTCGTCGTCGTCGTGCTCGCGGCCGGGGCGATCAGGGGTTGGGTGGACGACGGGGCCGGGGTACGCAACGTCGGTGCGATCCCGGGGGTTGGCAGGCCCGACGAATAGAGTTAGGCTCCCCTAACGATGGTCCCGTCACTGCTGATCATGGTGCGCGAGGGGTTCGAGGCGGCCCTCATCGTCGCGCTCGTGTTCGCGTACCTCCGGCGGATCGGCCGCCTGGACATGGCCAAGGCCACGTGGCTCGGCATCGCCGCCGCCGTCGCGCTGTCGACGATCGTCGGCATCGTCCTGCACGTGACGATGGGTGGTCTCGAGGGCGCCGGTCGCATGCGGGCGTTCGCCGCCATCTCGATCGTCGCCGCCGGCGTCCTCACCTGGATGGTGTTCTGGATGCGGCGCCAGAGTCGGGCGATCAAAGGCGACCTCGAGCACAAGGTCGACCGGGCACTGCACGCCTCGAACGCGACGGTGGCCATCGTCCTCGTGGCGTTCTTCGCCGTGCTCCGTGAGGGCATCGAGGCGGCGCTGTTCCTCGTCGCCGCCGCCACCGACACCGACGGCGCCCGTGTCGTCCTCGGCGCGGCGATCGGAATCGCCATCGCCGTCGTGCTCGGCGCACTCGTCTACCTCGGCGGCCGCCGCCTCCCGATGCGGGCGTTCTTCCAGGTGACCGGGCTCGTCGTCATCGTGTTCGCCGCCGGCCTGCTCGCCCGCACGGTGCTGTTCCTGCAGTCGTCGGGCGACCTCGGCACGTGGAACAACGCCGTCTACGACCTCACCGGCACGCGGTGGCTGACGCAGCAGACCGAGTTCGGCAAGTTCCTCGCCGCGATGTTCGGGTGGGACCCGCGGCCTTCGATCGAGCAGGTCGTCGTGTGGGTGGCGTACCTGTTCCCGGTCACGTACCTGTTCCTGCGCGGCGGCCGGCAGGTGCCGCACGACACGCCGCCGGTGGAGACGTCAGCCGGCGGGACGCCAGCGGACGCGCATCTCCTTCACGCCGTTCACGAAGTCCGAGCGTAGGCGCCGTACCGGGCCGTCGAGCTCGGGGCCGTCGAGCCGCTCGACGACCTGGCGCATGATCGCCCGGATCTCGGCGCGGGCGAGGTTCGCACCGAGGCAGAAGTGGACGCCGCCCCCGCCGAAGGTCACGTGCTCGTTCGGCGTGCGCCCGACGTCGAACCGGTACGGATCGTCGAACACGTCCTCGTCGCGGTTCGCCGACATGTAGTACATGACGACCTTGTCGCCGGCCGGGATGTCGACGTCGCGGATGCGGGTGTCGACGGTTGTCGTCCGCCGGAAGTTGTGGATCGAGCAGCCCCACCGGAGCATCTCCTCGACCGCGGTGGGCCACAGCGACGGGTCATCGCGGAGGCGTGCGATCTCGCCCGGGTTCTCGACGAGCGCGTGCATCGAGTGGGTGATGAGGTTGCGCGTCGTCTCGTTGCCGGCGACGACGAGCGTGACGAAGAAGAGGTCGAGGTCGAGGTCGCTCAGCTTCTCGCCGTCGAGCTCGGCGTGCACGAGCGCCGACATGATGTCGTCGCGCGGGTTCGCGCGCCGCTCGGCCGCCATCGCGTCGCAGTAGCCGAAGATCTCCGCCGCCGCGACCTGCCCCTCCTCCTCGGTCGTCTGGTAGTCGGGGTCGTCCCAGCCGACGAGCTTGTTGGACAGCTCGAACATGCGCGGCCAGTCGGCCTCGGGCAGGCCGATCATCTCGCAGATCATCTCGAGCGGGAGCTTGGCGGCGACGTCCTCGACGAACTCGCACCCGCCGCGGTCGATGACGTCGTCGACGATGCGCGCCGCCCGCTTCTCGATCGTGCCGAGGAGACCCTCCACCATGCGCGGCGTGAAGCCCTTGCTGACGATCTTGCGGTACCAGTTGTGCTTGGGCGGGTCCATGTTGAGGATCGACAGCCGCATCTGCGACAGCGCCTCGTCGGTCTGGTCGTCGATGAACGTGCCGCCGAGCTCGGACGAGAAGGTCTTGACGTCGCGGCTCACGGCGACGACGTCGTCGTGTTTCGTCAGGACCCAGAAGCCCGGGCCGCCGTCGTCCTCCGGGTGGCGGAAGACCGGCGCCTCTCTGCGCAGTACCTCGAACATGTCGTGGGGGACGCGGTCGGCCCACGTGTCCTCGAGCAGGTTGATCTCGTCGAGTCGCATCAGCGCTTCCTTCCTCCGATGAGCGCGCGCAGCCCGGCGACTGCGAGCGCGTCGTCCACGGCGTCGGGGTCGACGCGGTGCTGCATCTCCAGGCCGATCATCAGCGCGATGACCAGCCGTCCGACGTCGGGCTTGCCGGCGAACTCGTCGACGCGCGCGGCGGCGTCGCGATAGCGCGCCGCGACGCGGTCGGCGGCGTCGGCGTTGGTGTCGGCGTGACGTGTCGCGTAGAGCCACAGCTCGTGCTCGAGCTGCACCCACGGCGTCGGCTCGGCGAAGTTGCGCCAGATCGCCGCGAGCTGCGCGTCCTTCGTGGGCGCCGCCAGGACCTCGGCCGCCGTCACCGTCGACATCTGCTCGAGCCAGCGGTCGAGCAGCGCGGTGAGGAGACCCTCCTTGCTGCCGAAGTGGCCGTACAGCGCCCCCGACGTGCGGTCCGCCGCCTCGGCGATGGCGTCGACGCTGGCGCCCTCGATGCCGTGGCGGGCGAACAGCTCGGCGGCGGCGTCGAGCAGCCGGCTGCGCGTCTCGGCCCGGCGCTCCTGCTGCGTGGCCATCGACCAACTATGTAACGCACGTTACGAAACCCGCGTCAACCCCCGGAGACCAGCAGCTCGGCGCCGGCCGGCGGGGTCGGGTCGTCGATCGTGTCGAGCCAGCGGTCGGGGAGGGCGACCGGCTTCGGCCCGTGGGTGTGGCCGCGCGGCATGCGCCCCGCGCCCGGCGGGAACGGCTCAGACGGGTCGAGCTGGTCGAGCAGCGCGTCGAGCTCGGCGAGCGACGAGATCATCGAGAGCCGCCGG
>DASSOZ010000050.1:0-12616 GCA_035700105.1 Acidimicrobiales bacterium | reverse complement strand
CGCTGCTCGGCCCGAAGTTCAAGGTGACCGAGTCCCGCGGCCAGTTCGTCGACTGGGACCGCGACCCGATGATCCTCGCCACCGTCCACCCGTCGTCGATCCTGCGCTCGCCCGACGACGTGTCGAGAGCGAGCGCGAAGGAGACGTTCATCGCCGACCTCACCGTCGTGTCGGGCGCGCTGGCCGCGTAGTCGCGCGAAACCGGCACCAAGGCGCCAGAAGCGACGTCAGGCGGCGAGGGCGGGCGCCGTGCCGGCGGCGACCGGCGCCGGCCCGGCCGCGACAGCCGAGCCGTGCTCGCCCCGGGCGACCATGCGCCGGAACCACCAGGTCGACACGGCGATGCCCGAACCGGTGATCGTCCACCCGGCCGCCGTCTTGGCCACCACGTAGACCCCGACCGGCTGGGTCATCAGCAGGTAGATCGTCACGCCGGCGTTGACCACGTGGATGAGCGCCCACAGCAGCGTGATCCGCTGGAAGAACGCCTGCACCGCCGGGCGCTCGAGGAACGCCTCGGGCAGTGGGCAGAAGTCGGCGGCGAGCTTCTGCGCCAGCGGCCGCCCCGCCGGCAGCGACACCAGGAACGCACCCGCCACGAGCAGCGTCGCCAGCGTCGGCTGCAGGTAGAACACGAAGATCGACCCCGTCGCCACCGCCACGACGAAGCGAGCGGTCAGGCCGACGCAACCGAGCACCAGGATCCCTGGGATCCGGTCGCCGCGCACGACCCGGCGGATGATGCACGAGTACGACCACACGAGCCCCGTGACGAGCGCGGCCCACACGCCCACGAGCCACAGGGCCAGATAGAACAGTGCCAGCGGCGCGAGCGTCGCCTCGAAGACGTGCGGGAGCGCGTGGCGCGCGAGGTCGCGCAGACGAGGGATCTCGAACGAGGGGGGCACGGGGGGTCTATCGGCGTGATGCAGCGGAGAGTTGACGACCGGAAGCGGGCCTGATCGTCAAGGGGATGTTCCCCGTCGAGCGCCGTCCAACCTGCAACCATACCGGAGTGGCAGAGCCGCTCCTGCGGCGGAGGAAGGGGTTCAGCCGGCTCCTCGCCGGCCAGGGCGTCTCCGCGCTCGGCGACTGGATGGCCACGACCGCGTTCATGGCCCTGACGCTCAAGCTGACGGGGTCGCCGACGGCCGTCGGCGGCATCCTCACCGTGCGGCTGCTGCCCGCCATCGTGGCGGGACCGATCGCCGCGAGAGCCGCGCACCGGGCAGGTCCCCGCCCGACGATGCTCACGATGGACGCGCTCCGCGTGGCGATGGTCGCAGTCGTCCCGTTCGTGCAGGCGCTGTGGTGGGTCTATCTCTGGGCGTTCATGATCGAGGTCGCCAGCCTCGTGTTCCTCCCGGCGCGCGACGCCTGCGTCCCCGACCTCGTGGACGAGGAGGACCTTCCCGCCGCCAACGGCATGCTGCTCGGCTCGTCGTACGGGACGATCCCGATCGGCGCCGGCGCGTTCGCCCTCGTCGCCGCGCTGCCGGTCGAGCGCTGGCCCGTCATCGGCGACCGCCCGTACGCGCTGGCCTTCTGGGTCGACGCCGCCACCTACGTCGTGTCGTTCCTCCTCATCGCCGGCATCGCCGAGCTCTCCCGGGCCGTGCCGGAGACGGCGACCGACGAGCCGCCGGGGCTGCGGGGCGCGTTCCGGCTCCCGCTCGTGCGCGCCGTCCTGCCCGCGACGCTCGGCGCCGCGCTCGGGCTCGGGTGCCTGTTCTCCGTCGGCATCGTGTTCGTGCGCGAGGTGCTCGACGCCAGCGACGCCGCGTTCGGTCTCCTCATCGTCAGCTTCGGCGTCGGTGCCGGGTTGGGGCTCCTGTTGCTCCAACGCCGCGGCGGCGAACCGTCGCTGGCGTGGGTGCGCGAGGGCATCGGCGTCGCCGCGCTGTCGATGGGCGCCATCGCCATCGCCCCCGCGATCGTCGGCGCCTACCTCGCGGCGATCACCCTCGGCGCCGGCATCAGCCACGGCATCGTGGCCGGCATGAGCGTCCTCCAGCGCGACACCGACGGCGAGGACCGGCTGCTGGCGTTCACCGCGTTCCACATCTCGATCCGGCTCGCGCTCGGCATCTCCGCGCTCGCCGCCGGCGCCGCCGGTGACCTCGTCCCCGAGATGCACTGGCCCGGCATCGGCGAGGTCGCGCCGGCGCGCACCGTCATCCTGGGCGCCGGCGCCGTCGTCCTGCTCAGTCTCGCCGCCGTCCCGAGGACGACACCGACGCGGTCGGCGCACTCCACATGACCGTCCGCATCATCACCGACAGCGCCGCCGACCTCCCGCACGAGGTGATCGCCGCCAACGACATCCGCGTCGTGCCGATGTGGCTGACGATCGGTGGGTCACCGGTCCGGGAGAACGCGGTCACCGTCGAGGACGTCGTCGCCCGCTTCGACGAAGGCGTCACCACCGCGGGGCCGTCGCCCGGCGACTTCGTCGAGGCGTTCGACCAGCTCGGCGAGGACGACGAGGCGTTGGTGCTCACCGTGGCCGAGCACCTCAGCTCGACCTTCGAGTCCGCGTTCGTCGGCACGAAGTCACTCGACCCCGGCGCCGCGCACCGCATCCGCGTCGTGTCGACCGACAGCGCCGCCGGCGCGCAGGGTCTCATCGTCCTGCACGCGGCGAAGGCGGCGCAGCGCGGCGCATCGCTCGACGACGTCGAAGCCGCCGCTCGCCGCGTCATGGCGCAGGTCCGCCTCGTCGCGACACTCGACTCGCTCGAGTGGCTCGTGAAGGGCGGACGGGTGCCGTCGATCGCGGGATGGGCGGGCGGGGCGCTCCACGTCCGCCCCGTCATCGAGCTGCGCCCCGGCGGGCGGATCGTCCCCGTGCGTCCCGCCTTCGGCCGCGACGCGTCGCTCGAGCGGGTCGTGCACCACTGGCGGCGCACGATCGTGCCGGGCCACGACCTCCACATCGGCGCGCTCCATGCGCTCGCAGAGGATGACGCGCACCGCGTGCTCGACATGGTGCGCGCCGAGATCGAGCCGGCGACGGCGTTCGTCACGTCGTTCACCACGATCATGGTCGCCCACACCGGGCCGGGGCTCTGCGGCCTCGCCTGGTGGTGGGAGCCGCGTCCGTGAGCGAGGCGCTGACCCTCGTCGCCGCCTACCTCCTGGGCTCGATCCCGTTCTCGAACCTGTTCGCCCGCCGGTTGCGCGACGTCGACCTTCGCGAGGTCGGCACCGGCACGGTCTCCGGGACCGGGCTGTACCGGGTCGCCGGGTTCGGTCCGCTCGCCGTCGCCGGGCTGCTCGACATCGCCAAGGGCGCGGTGGCGGCCACGATCGCGGGCGACAACCACGTCCTCGCCGCGCTGGCGTGCGGCGCCGTCGTGATCGGCCACACGTGGTCGGTGTTCCTCCGCGGCGCCGGCGGGCGCGGCATCTCACCGGCGATGGGGGCGCTGCTCGTCGTCGCCTGGCCCGGCACCGTCCTGCTGCTCGTCGGACTCGCCGCCGGGCGCCTGGCGCGCCATACCGCGCTCGGGTCGTTCGTCGCCGATCTCCTCCTCGTGCCCGTGCTCGCGCGCACCCACGGCGCCGACGGCGCCCTCGCCGCCGTCGCTGTCGTCGTCCCGCTGCTCGCCAAGCGCCTCGCCGGCAACGGTCGCCCTCCCACGGACGCGCCGTCGCGCGTCTGGGTGAACCGGTTGCTCTACGACGCCGACTCCGCTGCGCTCAGCGAGTGATCACTGCGTGACGGACAGCGAAAGCGCCCACTCGGCGGCGTCGACGATCGCCGGGATCGCCCGCCCATCGAACGCGTGGCCCATGCCCTCGATGACGTCGAGGCGGCGCGGTCCGCGGGCGGCGTCGTAGAGGTCGTTCGCCTCGGTGTGCGCGAGGTAGCCGTCGGCTCGACCGTGGATGACGGCGAGCGGCACCTCGAGTCGCGCCGCCATCGACGTCGGCGGCTCGCCGCCCTCCCACCGACGCGACAACCGCACGTTCATCTGCTTGGCGACGAGCGAGCGGCCCGGCGGCGTCCGCGTCAGCAACGCGAGCAGCAGCCCCTTGATCGACCGCGGCAGCCGCCAGTTCGCGGGAGCGCTCACCGTCACCACTCCGGCGAGGTGCGGATCGTGCGTCGCGTACCGCAGCGTCGCGATGGCGCCCATCGACGCACCCACGACGACGACGTGTGACGAGCGCTCGCGCGCCACGGCGACGGCGGCGGCGACGTCGGCCCGCTCGTGATGCCCGAGCGTGCAGATGCCCTCGGAGTCGCCGTGCCCGCGCCCGTCGTAGGTCACGACGTCGAACCCGTGGGCGACGAGGGCGTCGGCGACGGCGAGGACCTCCGGGTGGTCCTGTGTCGCGGTGAACCCGTGGACGACGACGACCGCCGCGCGTGGGTCGTCGACGGAGCGGATGCGACCGGCGAGGGCGACACCGTCAGCCGTCCGCATCTTCAGCCGGGGCATGCGGTCGCCGACGCTACCCCCTCATCGTGAGGAGCGTCTCGAGCAACGCTGGCGCACATCTCGCCGGCCAGATTCGCCGCTCGCGGCGTTGTCGGGGCTAGCGGTGGGGCAAGGCCAGCGCGTCGCCCCTGCCGCCTTGCGAGCGACGAATCTGGCTCGACGATCTGCACGCCGGTTGCTCGACACGCTCCTCGAACCCATCCGTGTACGGTTCGCCCGCGTGGGGGTCCTCGAGGACGTACGCCGTGCGGTCGACAGCATCCGGCCGCGAGTCATCGACACGTGGCCGCGGGGCACGAAGACACCGCGGGTGGCCGTGATCGGGGCCGGGTTCTCGGGTCTCGGCATGGCCGTCCGGCTGCGCCAGCACGGCATCGAGTCGTTCACCATCTACGAGAAGGCGGCGTCGCTCGGCGGCACGTGGCGCGACAACACGTATCCGGGCGCGGCGTGCGACGTGCCCTCGCACCTCTACTCGTTCTCGTTCCACAACAAGCGCGACTGGACGCGCAAGTTCGCCGAGCAGCCCGAGATCCTCGACTACCTCGAACACCTCGCCGACGAGCACGGCCTGCGTGATCGCATCCGGTTCGACACCGAGGTCGTGTCCGCCGAATTCGACGACGAGACGCTCACGTGGCGGCTGCGCACCACGAACGTCGCCGACGGCACGACCGACGAGGTTCAGGTCGACGTGATCGTCGCCGGCACGGGGCAGCTCAACCGACCGCACATCCCCGATCTCCCCGGTCTCGATGACTTCGAGGGCGTCGCGTTCCACAGCGCCCGCTGGCGTCACGACCACGACCTGCACGGTCGCGACGTCGCCGTCATCGGCAATGGCGCCAGCGCGATCCAGTTCGTCCCGCCGGTCGCCGACCAGGCCCGCTCGGTCACGATCTTCCAGCGCAGCACCAACTACGTCGCGCCGAAGCCCGACCGTGCGTTCCGCGAGCGCGAGCGCTGGCTGCTGGCGCACGTCGCACCCCTCCAGCGGCTGTACCGGTGGTCGATCTACTGGCGGCTCGAGGCCCGCTTCTTCCTGTTCCGCCGCGACAGCCGCATGGGGCGGTGGGCGCAGAGGAAGTTCGCCGACGGCCTGCGCCCGCTCGTGTCCGACCGCGTCACGGAGGCCGTGCTGATCCCCGACTATCCGATCGGGTGCAAGCGGATCCTCATCAGCAACGACTGGTACCCGGCGATCACCAAGCCGTCGGTGCGCAGCGTCACGTCACCGATCGAGCGCATCGAACGCGACGCGGTCGTCACCGCCGACGGCGAGCGCCACCCCGCCGACACGATGATCTTCGGGACCGGCTTCGAGGCGACGCGCTTCCTCGGACCGATGGACGTGTGGGGGAGCGGCGGTCGCAAGCTCGACGATGCATGGGCCGACGGCGCCGAAGCGCACCTCGGCATCACCGTCGCCGGCTTCCCCAACCTGTTCCTGCTGTACGGGCCGAACACGAACCTCGGCCACAACTCGATCCTCGTCATGGTCGAGCGCCAGGTCGAGTACGTCCTGCGGTGCCTCGACGCCCTGGCGGACCGCGGCGCGCGCGCGATCGACGTCGATCCCGAGGTGATGGCGACGTACAACGCGCGGGTGCAGGACGACCTGACGCGCACGGTCTGGGCGGCGGCGTGTGCGAGCTGGTACAAGACCGCGGCCGGCCGCATCACGCAGAACTGGCCGAGCTTCACGGTCGCGTACTGGCGCGACACGTGGCGGCCTCGGCTGCGCGACTTCGCCTTCCGTCGATGAACGACCACGCCCTCGCCGCCGACCTCGCCGCTGCCGCTGCGGCGCTGCTGCGCGAGCTGCGCGTCGGCAGCGGGCTCGCGGGGCGCGACCTCGGCGCCGAGGGCGACCGCCGCGCGCACGAGCTGCTGGCGCGGCGCCTCACCGACGAACGCCCGGACGACGCGTTGCTCTCGGAGGAGGGACGCGACGACGCCGCGCGGCTCGGCGCCGAGCGGGTGTGGATCGTCGACCCGCTCGACGGGACACGCGAATACGGCGAGGACGGGCGCACCGACTGGGCGGTGCACGTCGCGCTGTGGGAGCGCGGTGATCTCGTCGCCGGTGCCGTCGCGTTGCCGGCGCTCGACGTCGTGCTGGCGACGCCGGAGGTACGCCCGCCGCCGCCGGCCGATGCGAGTGCGGCGCCCCGCATCGTCGTGAGCCGCTCGCGGCCGCCGCAGGTCGCGACCGACGTCGCCGACGCGCTCGGGGGCGAGCTCGTCGAGATGGGATCCGCCGGCGCGAAGACGGCGGCGGTCGTGCGGGGCGAGATCGACGTCTACCTCCACGCCGGCGGCCAGTACGAGTGGGACTCGGCCGCGCCCGTCGCCGTCGCGCTCGCCGCCGGCCTCCACGCCAGCCGGCTCGACGGCAGCCCGCTCGTCTACAACCAACCCGATCCGTACCTGCCCGACCTCGTCGTGTGCCGCGCCGAGCAGGCGGACCGGGTGCTGTCCGCTGTCGCCGCTGCCGCGTCGGCCGGGTGACCGTCGCGTGAGCACCGCACCGTGGTGACGGAGAACGTCGTCTGGCACGAGCCGGTGCTGTCGCGCGCAGCGCGGTGGGACGCGCTCGGCATCCGGGGCGCAACCGTCTGGTTCACCGGGCTGTCGGGGTCGGGGAAGTCGACCGTCGCGACGGAGGTCGAGCGGCTGTTGGTCGCCCGGCGGCGACCGACGTACCTGCTCGACGGCGACAACCTCCGTCACGGGTTGAACGGCGACCTCGGGTTCAGCGCCGACGACCGCGCCGAGAACGTGCGGCGGGTCGGCGAGGTCGCCCGGCTGTTCGCCGACGCCGGCGTCGTCGCGCTCGTGCCGGTCATCTCGCCGTACCGGTCGGGGCGCGACGCCGTGCGGGCGATGCACACCGCCGCCGGGCTGACGTTCGTGGAGGTGTTCGTGGACACGCCCCTCGAGGAGTGCGAGCGGCGCGATCCCAAGGGCCTCTACAAGCTCGCCCGCGCCGGCGAGATCACCGGGTTCACCGGCATCGACGACCCGTACGAGGCGCCGGTGGCACCCGAGCTCGTGCTGCGCCCGTACGACGGTGATCCCGCGACGCAGGCCGCGCTCGTCGTCGACGCCGTCAGCGCGGCGCTCGACGGCGCTCGCTGACGACGTCGGTCAGGCGGTCGAGGCGGGCGTCCCAGCGGGCGGCGACGTCGTCCACCCAGGTGTCGACGTGGGCGAGTGGCGCGAGCGTGGGCGTCCAGTGCGTCTCGCGGCCGACCCGCTCGGCGGAGACGAGGGCCGCCTCCTGCAACACCCCCAGGTGCTTGACGACGGCCTGGCGCGTGATCGGGAGGCGGTCGGCGAGGGCGGTCGCCGTCACCGGGGCCGACTCGGTCACGAGCCGCAGGATCTGGCGGCGCGTCGGGTCGCCGAGCGCGGCGAAGACGGCGTCGATCCGCTTCACCCGCAGGCGGCGCCGGCGGCTGCCATCGCCACCGGCCCGCTGAACACCAGCTGCCGTTCCACGACGACGACGCGGACCGCGTCGGGCGCGGGGTCGAGCACGATCGACACCGACGACGGCGGCTCGTCCTCGTCGTCGGTCCACCACGTCCACGACACCGCGCGGCCGGGGTCGACCCCGTCGACGAGGACCTGACGGACGATCCCGTCGGCGCCGTCGACGAAGGTGCCGGTGGCGCCCGGCTCCACGGTGTCGTCCTCCATCGTCAGGGTGCCGCCGAGCCAGTCGCCGAGGGCGTCGGCCTCGGACAGGCACGGCCACACGTCCTCGACCGTCGCCGGTAGCTGCACCTCTCGTCGGGTCTCCATACGCGCAACCATACAGTTGCGCGCTACGGTAGGCCGCAACGTGCAACCAAGCGGTTGCACATTGAAGGGAGCCCACCGTGCTGATCCCCACCGTCATCGAGCGTTCCGACCGCGGCGAGCGGGCCTACGACATCTGGTCGCGGCTCCTCAAGGAGCGGGTGGTGTTCCTCCACGGCCCGATCGACGACAGCACCGCCAACCTCGTCGTCGCCCAGCTGCTGCACCTCGAGGCCGACGACCCCGACAAGGACGTGCAGCTCTACGTCAACTCGCCGGGCGGCGACATGACGGCCCTGTTCGCCATCTACGACACGATGCAGCACGTCGGCCCCGACGTGGCCACGACCTGCGTCGGCCAGGCTGCGTCGGCGGCGGCCGTCATCCTCGCCGGCGGCGCCGCGGGCAAGCGGACGACGCTGCCCAACTCCCGCATCCTCATCCACCAGCCGCACGGCGGCGCGCAGGGCCAGTCCGTCGACATCGAGATCCAGGTGCGGGAGATGGTGACGATGCGCGAGCGCATGGTCGACGTGCTCGCCCACCACACCGGCCAGCCGCGCGAGCGCATCGCCGCCGACATCGACCGCGACTACATCCTGCGCGGGTCCGACGCCGTCGCCTACGGCCTCGTCGACGCGGTCGTCGAGCCCCGCCGACTGAAGGCGGTGACAACGGCAACGCAGTGAGCGGGGACGGTGATGGCGCAGC
This sequence comes from Acidimicrobiales bacterium, assembly GCA_035700105.1. Classification (GTDB taxonomy): domain Bacteria; phylum Actinomycetota; class Acidimicrobiia; order Acidimicrobiales; family DASSOZ01; genus DASSOZ01. The sequence continues at coordinate 3,650 of DASSOZ010000050.1, read as the reverse complement.
CGCGCCCGAGATGTTCCACTTGAGGCGTGGAGACGAGCGCCACCGAGGTCGGTTACCGACCCGGCATCGACGGGTTGCGGGCGCTCGCCGTCACCGCCGTGCTCATCTACCACGCCGACATCGCGTGGTTGCCGGGCGGGTTCCTCGGCGTCGACGTCTTCTTCGCGATCAGCGGCTACCTGATCTGCTCGCTGCTGCTCGCCGAGCACCATCGCAACGGCACGATCGGGCTGAAGCAGTTCTGGGTGCGACGGGCGCGGCGCCTCCTCCCCGCCGTCGTCGCGCTCCTCGTGGCGACGACCGCCGCCGTGCTCGTCACCGCGCCCGACGCCGCCGGGCGCCTCCGCGGCGACCTGCTCGCCGCGCTCGGCTACGTGAGCAACTGGTGGCAGGTGTTCCGCGGCGAGTCGTACTTCGAGTCGATGGGCCGACCGCCGCTGCTGCGCCACCTGTGGTCACTCGCCGTCGAAGAGCAGTTCTACCTGGTCTTTCCCGTCGTGCTGGCCGTCGGGCTTCGCGTCGTCGGACGTCGCCGACGGCTGCTGGCGTGGTGCGCGCTCGCCGCCGGCGTCGCGTCGACGCTGCTCATGGCGGCGCTGTACCACCCCGACGGCGACCCGTCGCGTGTCTGGTACGGCACGGACACGCGCGCCGTCGGACTGTGCCTCGGCGTGGCACTCGCGTTCGTCTGGTCGCCGTGGCGGCTGCGCTACGACATCGCCGCCGGCGCCCGTCGCGTCCTCGACGCGACCGGTGTCGTCGCGCTGGTCACGCTCGTCGCGCTCATGATGCGCCTCGACGAGTTCCACCCGGCGCTCTACCACGGCGGGTTCGCGGCGACGGCCGTCGTGTCGTGCGTGCTGATCGCCGTGGCGGCCCACCCGGCGACGTGGTTCGGGTGCGTGTTCGGCATCCGTCCGCTGCGCTGGCTCGGCCGCCGCTCGTACGCCGTGTACCTGTGGCACTGGCCCGTTTACGAGCTGCTGCGGCCGGGCTTCGACGTCCACCTGTCGTGGGGTGCGACGTTCGCGCTGCGGCTGGCGGTCACGGCGGTGCTGTCCGAGCTGTCGTGGCGCCTGGTGGAGCAGCCGTTCCGCCGGGGCGCGGTCGTGCGTGTGTGGCGGACGTGGCCGGCGATCGGCCGGGCGCGGGCGGCGACCGTCGCCGTTGCCGTCGTCGTCGTGCTCGTCGTCGGACTCGTGTCCGTGCAACCGGCGTCGACGCCCGCGCTGTTCGCCTCGTCTTCGGCCAGTGCATCGTCGGCGGCGAGCGGGACGTTCGACCCGACCGGGGTGCCGACGACAACGACGTCGACGACCACCACGACCACCGCCCCCGCACCGGTGACGACCGTCGCGCCGCCGGTGGTGCCGGTGACCGCCCCGCCGCCGCCACCACCGCCCGCGCCGCTGCCGGCACCGGTGCTGATGATCGGCGACTCGGTGATGCTGGCGTCGAAGAACGCGCTGGTGCGCGCCGTGCCGAGCGTGTGGATCGACGCCGCCGTCGGCCGCCAGGTCGACCAGGGCCTCGACGCGTTGCAGGCCTACAAGGACGCCGGCAACCTGGCGAAGTTCCAGGCCGTCGTGATCCACCTCGGGACGAACGGCCCGCTCGGGCCGAACCACTTCGAGCGCCTGTCACAGTTGCTCGCCGGCATCCCGCGCGTGGTCGTCCTCGACGTCCGCGTGCCGCGACGGTGGGAGCAGCTGTCGGACGACAGCATCCACGCCGGTGTGGCTGCGCACGCCGCGCAGATGCGTCTCGCGCCCTGGCGCGACGCGTCGGGCGCCCCCGGCATGTTGCGCGACGACGGCGTCCACCCGACGCCGCCGGGCATGGACGTCTACGCGGGCGTCGTGCTCGACGCGCTCAGGGCGCCGTGAGCTTCGGCAGCGCCGCCGCGTAGAACAGCGCGCGCAGCCGGTAGACGCCGTCCTCGTAATGGATGCCGTCGGCCTTGTTGGTGATGCCGTTGCGGTGTGTCCACCCGTACCAGTCGAGGATCTGGACGTTCCAGCGACGCGATGACGTTGCGAGCGCGGCGTCGATCTCGCGGGCCCGCTCGGCGCGCGGCGGCGCGACGCTGAGGTTCACCCACCCGAGCTGGCGCTCGTCGCCGACGATGCTGCGCGCCGCCGAGACCCAGCTCTCGATGTCGGCGTCGGACGCACCGAGGTTGTTCGTGCCGAGGGCGACGATGACCGTCGACGGCAGCGTGCGGGCGCGCACCCGCTTCTTCAGGACCGCGAGTCCCTCGGGGACGGTGCGGCCGACGCGGGCGTCGACGCCGGTGAGCCGCCACCCGCGGGCGCGCACGGCGTCGGCCAGCCACGGCTCGATGCCGACCGTCAGCGAGTCGCCGACGACGAACACCTCCGGCGCGGCGCTCGACCGTCGTGGTGGAGCGACGACGGGCGGGGGTGCGGGCGCGATCGTCGTCGGCAACGGCGCACCGGGCGACGCCGGTGCGACGGCGGTCGTGGTCGCCGTCGTCGTTGTCACGGGGTGCGTGCGCGACACGTTCGCGGTCGAGACCGCGCTGCACCCAGCGGCGAAGACGGCGAGGAGCGCGACGGGGAGGCGGCGAGGGAGTCGCATCCGGGACACCAAGGGTACGCGGGGACGGGACTTCCGGCCCTGGCACCGGGACACGCGGCCCTACTCGTCCCGCCGAGACGGACGTCACAGTGAGGCGATGCCCGAGACCACGGCGGCGCCCCTCGTACCGACCCGAAGTGCGGCCAAGGCGGTCGTGGTCGTCCTGTTCGCGGCTGTCTTCGCCCTGCGGTGGCTGACCGACGACGTCGCCGACGCCACCTCGCTTCTCTACGTCCTGCCGATCGCGCTGTCGGCCGCAGTGTTCGGGCGGCGGGCCGGCGTGTCGGCCGCGGTCGTCGCCATCGGGCTGCTGACGGCGTGGATCGTCGCGAGCGGCGCGGACATCACGCTGCTCGGCTGGGTCACGCGCAGCACGACGATGCTCGTGCTCGGCGACCTCCTCGGCGTCACCGTCGACCGCCTGCGGGCGTCGGAACGACGGCTGTCCGAGGCGACCGTGCTGGCGCGCCTGTGCTGGTGGGAGTGGGACGCCGCCTCCGATGCCCTGCGGGCGTCGTGCGACGACCCGCTCGACGACGCCGCCCGGGACACGCTGGTCTCCGCCGCGCGCGGGGCGCTCGTCACCCCGATCGAGGACGACGTCCCCGTGCCGACGACCGACGGACGGCGCCGCTGGTTGCACGTGCGCGCCGAGCGCGTCGGTGTCGACCGTGTGCGGGGGACGGCGCAGGACGTGACCGATCGCCGCGAGGCGGGTGAGGTCCGGCGCGAGCTCGCCGTCGCCGTGGCTCGGCATCGGGACGCCATCGAGATCAACGACTCCGTCGTGCAGGCGTTGGCCGCGGCGAAGTGGGCGCTCGAAGTGGGCAATGTCGAGCGGGGTCTTGACGCGGTGTCCGACGCGCTCGGTACCGCGCAGCAACTGGTCGCCGACCTCCTCGGTGACTCGGTGCAGCCTCCGTCGGAGCTCCTGCGGTCGCAGCCCCGTCTGCCGTCGGCTTGACCGTCCGCCCCCTTGCGTTCCCGGTCGCCGCCGGATCCTCCCGACCGGTCCCCCCACGACGGGTTCCCACCGGTCGGGCCCCTCC
>DASSOZ010000049.1:0-14084 GCA_035700105.1 Acidimicrobiales bacterium | reverse complement strand
GGCACCGGCGGCGCCGACCGCAACCGGTTCGGTCCGGTGCTCGCCAGGCGGGCGTCCGCCTCGGTGGACGTCAGGCCGCGCTCGGGGTCGGTGGCGAGCGCGGCGACGATCGCGGGCGCGTCGACCGACCAGGGCTGATCGGGCGCCGCGGGCACGGCCCCCGGCCTACCCTCGGAAGTGGCGGAGGACATCAGCGATCTCAGTCACGTCACTACGGGTAGGGCCACTGGTCGTGTTCCGGGGAGCGATCTTCGACGTCGACGGCGTGCTCGTCGACTCGCCCCACGAGCGGGCGTGGCGCGACTCGCTCGACGAGCTCATGGACGGCGACTGGCGCGACCTCCGCGACCGCACGACATGGACGCCGGGCGCGTTCACGACGCTCGTCTACCAGACGTACGTCTCCGGCAAGCCCCGGTTGGCGGGCGCGCTCGCCGCACTCGAGCACTTCGGCGTGCCCGACCTCGCCGCGCGCGCCCAGGAGTACGCCGATCGCAAGCAGGAGATGATCGTGCGGCTGATCGACGCGGGCGAGTTCACCGCGTTCCCCGACGCGCTGCGGTTCATCGTCGCCGTGCGCGACGCGGGGCTGGCCACGGCCGCGGCGTCGTCGTCGAAGAACGCCGACCGCTTCCTCGCCAAGGTCCGCATGGACGACGTCCATCCGGACCTCGCCGGCAAGACGCTGCTCGACCTCTTCGACGTCGACGTCTCCGGGCGTGACTTCGCACACGGCAAGCCGGACCCGGAGATGTTCCTCACCGCCGCGCGCGAGCTCGGCGTCGAGCCCGCGCACGCGATCGTCCTCGAGGACGCGCCCGCAGGGATCCAGGCCGCCGAAGCGGGCGAGATGGCGTCGATCGCCGTCGCCCGCCGGCCGCACGACGCCGAGCTCCTCGAAGGTGCCGGCGCCGACCTCGTCGTCGCCACCCTCGACGACGTCGACGTCGACGCGCTGCGCGCCGGCCGTCTCAGAGCCCGACCCCCGACGAACTCGGCGTAGATCCGTACCGCAGAGGTTCAGATCTACGCCGAGTTCGGGATTGGAGATCCGATGACCGAATCCTCTCGGACGCCGCTCGGCAAGGACGAGCTCGAGAAGATCGACGCGTACTGGCGGGCGGCGAACTACCTGTCCGTCGGCCAGATCTACCTGCTCGACAACCCGCTGCTGCGCGAGCCGTTGAAGCTCGACCACGTGAAGCCGCGTCTGCTCGGTCACTGGGGGACGACACCGGGGCTCAACTTCGTGTACGTCCACATGAACCGCGTGATCGCGCGCGACGACCTCGACGCGATCTACGTAACCGGCCCCGGTCACGGTGGACCCGGTCTCGTGGCCAACGTCTACCTCGAGGGCACGTACACCGAGGTGTACCCGCAGATCGGGCGCGACGAGGAGGGGCTGCGCCGGCTGTTCCGCCAGTTCTCGTTCCCCGGCGGCATCCCGAGCCACGTCGCGCCGGAGACGCCCGGGTCGATCAACGAGGGCGGGGAGCTCGGCTACTCGCTCGCCCACGCGTACGGCGCCGCGTTCGACAACCCCGACCTGCTGGTGTGCTGTGTCGTCGGCGACGGCGAGGCCGAGACCGGTCCGCTCGCCGCGAGCTGGCACTCGAACAAGTTCCTGAACCCGCTGACCGACGGCGCGGTCCTGCCGATCCTGCACCTCAACGGCTACAAGATCGCCAACCCGACCGTGCTCGCCCGCATCCCCGAGGACGAGCTGCGCGACCTGTTCGTCGGCTACGGCTACGCGCCGCGCTTCGTCGCCGGCGACGATCCCGCGACGATGCACCAGCTGATGGCGGCGACGCTCGACGACGTCGTCGCCGACATCGCCGAGATCCGCCGCCGGGCCCGCGAGCACGGCGACACCGGCCGGCCGCGCTGGCCGATGATCGTGCTGCGGACGCCGAAGGGGTGGACCGGGCCCGCAGAGGTCGACGGCGTGCCGGTCGAGGGCACCTTCCGCTCCCACCAGGTGCCGCTCGCCGGGCTCGCCGACCGGCCCGAGCACCTCCAGCAGCTCGAGGACTGGATGCGGTCGTACCGGCCCGAGGAGCTGTTCGACGAGTCGGGCGCGTTCCTGGCCGACCTCGCCGCGCTCGCGCCCCGCGGCCCCCGCCGCATGGGCGCCAATCCGCACGCCAACGGCGGGCTGCTGACCCGCCCGCTCGAGCTCCCCGACTTCCGCGACTACGCGGTCGACGTCCCGAGCCCGGGCGACACGACGGCCGAGTCGACACGTGTCCTCGGTGCGTTCCTGCGCGACGTCATCGTCCGCAACCCGACGAACTTCCGGCTGATGGGCCCCGACGAGACGGCGTCGAACCGCCTCGGCGCCGTGTTCGAGGTGACCGACCGCGCGTGGAACGCCGAGCGCATCCCCGGCGACGACCACCTCGCGCCCGACAGGCGCGTGATGGAGGTTCTCAGCGAGCACCTGTGCGAGGGCTGGCTCGAGGGCTACCTGCTCACCGGGCGCCACGGGCTGTTCAACTGCTACGAGGCGTTCATCCACATCGTCGACTCCATGTTCAACCAGCACGCGAAGTGGCTGGCCACGACGGAGGACATCCCGTGGCGGCGACCGGTGCCGTCGCTCAACTACCTGCTGTCGTCGCACGTCTGGCGCCAGGACCACAACGGCTTCTCGCACCAGGACCCGGGGTTCCTCGACGTCGTCGTCAACAAGAAGGCCGACGTCATCCGCGTCTACCTGCCCCCCGACGCCAACTGCCTGCTGTCGGTCGCCGATCACTGCCTTCGCAGCCGCAACTACGTCAACGTCATCGTCGCCGGCAAGCAACCGGCGCTCCAGTACCTGTCGATGGACGACGCCGCGCTGCACTGCACGCGAGGCATCGGCATCTGGGACTGGGCGTCGAACGAGCCCGACGACCCCGACGTCGTCCTCGCCTGCGCGGGCGACATCCCGACGCTCGAGACGCTCGCCGCCGCCGCGCTGCTCCGCGAGCACCTGCCCGACCTTCGCGTGCGCGTCGTCAACGTCGTCGACCTGATGCGCCTCCAGCACGAGTCCGAGCACCCCCACGGCATGCCCGAGCGCGAGTTCGACGCGCTGTTCACGTGCGACCGTCCCGTGGTGTTCGCGTTCCACGGCTACCCGTGGCTGATCCACCGGCTGGCGTACCGGCACACGAACCACGACAACATCCACGTGCGGGGTTACAAGGAGGAGGGCACGACGACGACGCCGTTCGACATGGTCATGCTCAACGACCTCGACCGCTTCCACCTCGTGATGGACGTGATCGACCGCGTGCCGGGACTCGCCGAGCGGGCCGCGCTGCTCCGTCAGCGGATGATGGACGAGCGCCTGCGCCACCGGGCGTACACCCGCGAGGTCGGCGACGACGCCCCCGAAGTGCGCGACTGGGTGTGGCCGGGGGCGTCGAACCGCGGCCGGCCCGCGTGACCGCGTGACGGTTCTCGTCCTCAACTGCGGCTCGTCGTCGCTCAAGTACGAGGTGGTGGACGTCGCCGCCGCGGCGCACGTCGCCTCCGGCGTGGTCGAGCGGATCAGCGAGCACGGCGAGGCGCTCGTGCGGGCGGTCTCTGAACTCGAGGATGCGGGCGCGCTGGCGGACGTCACCGCCGTCGGCCACCGCGTCGTCATGGGCGGGCGGGAGTTCGACCGCGCCACGGTGATCGACGACCGCGTCGTCGCCACGATCGACGCGCTGGCGGAGCTCGCGCCGCTGCACAATCCGGCGAACCTCGCCGGCATCCGCTTCGCCCGCTCGCGGTTCGCCGACGTGCCGCACGTCGCCGTGTTCGACACCGCGTTCTTCCACGGCCTGCCTCCTGCCGCAGCCACGTACGCGCTCGACCGCGACATCGCGGCCACGTGGGCGATCCGCCGCTACGGCGCCCACGGGACGTCGCACCGTTTCGTGTCCGGCGTCGCGGCCGACTTCCTCGGCCTCGACACGCGTTCGCTGCGCCAGATCGTGCTCCACCTGGGCAACGGCGCGTCGGCGTCGGCCATCGCCGGTGGCGCGCCCGTCGACACGTCGATGGGCTTCACGCCGCTCGAGGGCCTCGTCATGGGCACGCGCACGGGCGACATCGACGCCGCCGTCGTCGTGCACCTGTTGCGGCACGCGGGCCTGTCGGTCGACGAGATCGACGACGTGCTCAACCACCGGTCCGGTCTGCGGGGGCTCGCCGGTACGAACGACTTGCGCGACGTCCACCGGCTCGTCGCCGACGGCGACGCGCACGCCCGGCTCGCGCTCGACGTGTACGTCCACCGGCTGCGAAAGTACGTCGGCGCGTACGCCGCCGTGCTCGGCGGCCTCGACGTCCTGACGTTCACCGCCGGCGCCGGCGAGCACGACGCCGCGTTGCGGGCCGAGACGTGCGCGGGGCTCGGGTTCCTCGGCATCGACGTCGACGCGGCGCGCAACGAGTCGCCGTCGCGCGACGCCCGCCGCATCTCCCCCGACGGCGCGCCCGTCGACGTCCTCGTCGTGCCGACCGACGAGGAGCTCCAGATCGCCCTCGAGACCGACGCCGTCCTCGCAGGTTGATGCCGTAGACCCACCTCAGCGGTGGGTTACGGCATCAACCTGGCGTTCCGACCGGCTCAGCCTGCAAGGGGGGGCCGTCGACCGGGCACAGCACGTGGCGGGCGCAGTCGGCGCAGGTCGGCCGGTCCCGCCGGCGGAGACCGAACCACATCAGCGGGCCGGCAATCGCCGCGACGACGGCGGCGATCACCAGCGCGACCCGGTAGGCGTCGGTGACCTCGTCGCGGCCGTCCGCCGACGACAGCCCGGACACGACGGGGACGACGGCGAGCGCGGCGAGGCTCGCGGCCCGCGCGACAGCGTTGTTCACCCCCGACGCCACGCTCACATGGTCCGCATCGGCGGCCGCCATCACCGTCGCCGTCAGCGGCGCCACGAAGATCACGAGCCCGACGCCGAAGACGAGCGCGCCGGGCAGCACGTCCGCCGTCCACGACGGGTCGGCACCGACACGCGCCAGGAGCAACAACCCCGCCCCGGTCACGAGCGGGCCGACCCCGAGCTGCAGGCGGGGCCCGATGCGCTGGCCCAGCCGGCCGGACCGCGCCGACAGCAGCAGCATCAGGATCGTGGCCGGCAAGAGCGCGACGCCGGCGCTCAGCGCCGACCAGCCCGCCGCCACCTGCAGCTGGTAGGCGACGAGGAAGAAGCTGAGCCCCAGAGCGGCGTAGAGGAACGCCGTCCCGAGGTTGACGACGGTGAACGTGCGGTTGCCGAACAGCGCCGGCGGGACGAGCGGGTTCGGTACCAGCCGGACGTGCACGACGAACGCCACCGTCGCCGCCACCGACGCCGCGCCGACAACGACGACCGCCGCGTCGGTCCAGCCACGCGGCCCGGCCTCGGTCAGTGCCCACGTCATCGCCGCCAGCGCGACGACGGCATACGCGGCGCCGCGCACGTCGAGGCGCGCACCGGAGTCGTCGTGCGCCCGCGTCTCGGGAACGCCGGCGCGAGCGCACACGATCGCCACCACCGCGACCGGGACGTTGAGCAGGAACGCCCACCGCCACCCCGGCCCGCCGACGAGGACGCCGCCGACGAAGGGGCCGATCGCGCCGGCGACGCCCCCGAGACCCGACCATGCCCCGACGGCGGCGGCGCGGTCGTCCTCGCGGAAGCTCGACTGCAGGATCGCGAGGCTGCCGGGTGTGAGCAGCGCGCCGCCGACACCCTGGAGCACACGTGCGCCGACGAGCACCGCGATGTTCGGCGCGACACCGCACAGCAGCGACGCCGCCGCGAACCACGCGGTGCCGAGCACGAACACGCGCCGTCGCCCGAGTCGATCGCCGAGCGCGCCGGCGAGCAGGATCAGCGACGCCAGCGCGAGCAGGTAGCCGGTGAGCACCCACTGCAATGCACTGACGTCGACGCCGAAGTCGTCGCCGATGTGCGGGAGGGCGACGTTGACGATCGTCGCGTCGAGGCTTGCCATCGCGCTCGCGGCGACCGTCGCGGTCAGCGCGAGCCGGCCGGCCGCCGAGTCGAGCGTGAGCTCAGGCGTCGTCGTCGCGGGCCTCGAGCGCGTCCCGGTCCCAGTGCGCGAGCTCCGCGGCCGCCTCGTACGTCGTCCGGCAGAAGTCGAGCAGGGTGGCGTCCGGGTCGGGCGTGGCGCGGACCAGCTCGTACGGCAGCAGGAACTCGCCGGCCGCGCGCTCGTAGCGCGCCGCACCGGCGGGCGCGACCGGCCAGTCGGCGAACCCATCCGGCTCGGGATACGCGTACGCGTAGAACGCGCCCTCGTTGCCGCCGTCCGGCCAGAACCCGACGCTCGACACCTCGTGGCTGTACGCGAGGTGCTGCACGCGGTCGGGGCAGTTGGGCACGCCGCCGGGATGGCGCGGCGCGGTGCGACCCGAGAAGCGCGTCGTGCACAGGTCGAAGCCGCCCCAGAAGAGATGGACCGGGCTGGCCTTGCCGAGGAAGCCCGCCCGGAAACGGGTGAGCACGCGGTCGACGTGCACGAGCGCGTGCCAGAACCGCTGGACGGACTCACCGTCGTACGACCGGTGCTCCTCGTCGTCGGCAAACGGGATGGCGTCGGGGACCTCGTTCGGGGCGGCGTGCAGGTCCGGCCGCACGCCGACACTGCCGAGCGCGTCCATCGTCTCGTGGAAGAAACTGGCAACGGACCGGGGCTCGAGCGCCACGTGACGCGTCTCGCCGTCCGTCGTGCGGATGACGAGCCGGCCGTCGAGGAAGTCGAACTCGATGTCGACGGCCCGTCCGTCGGCCGTCGGCATCAGCGACGTGGTCAGCCCGCGGGCGGAGACGTACAGGGTCACGTACCACCAGTGGTTCACGAGGGGCTCGAGCGCCATCCGCACCTTGCCGACGACCTGCGTCCAGAGGTGCACGGTGTCGCGCGTGTCGCGCCAGTCGTCGACGGCGGGAAGCACCGGCCACGCGCCGGGCTCGACGGCACTCACGGGTGCGACGGCGCCGGCGGCGCGCCGTCGACCTCGAACGCCAGCTCGTCCTCGTAGCACCACCACCAGTCCTCGCCGGGTTCGTACGAGCGGATGACGGGATGGCCGGGTTGCGCGTGCCAGTGCGCGGTGGCGTGCCGGTTCGGCGAGTTGTCGCAGCAGCCGACGTGGCCGCACGCCATGCACAGCCGCAGGTGGACCCAGCGACCGCCGATGCGCAGGCAGTCCTCGCAGCCATCGCTCGAAGGAGTGACGTCGCGAACGGTGTCGAGGTGCGTGCAGGTGTCGGCCACGGGGCCTTTCCTACTCCAGCCGGTCGAGCGCCGCCGCAAGTCCGCCGCGGGAGCGGACTCCGAGCTTCGGATACACGTTGCCGAGGTGGTACTCGACCGTCTTGACGCTCACGATCAGCTCCGCGGCGACCTCTCGGTTGGTCATCCCCTGGGCGACGAGATGCGCAACCGCCAGCTCCTGCGGCGTGAGACGCGTTCGCAGCGGGCGACCGGTGTCGGTACGGGCGAACCCGCACGCGGCGAGCTCGCGCTCGCAGCGGTCGAGCCACGGGCGTGCTTCCAGCGCGATCAGCGACTTGTGCGCATCGCGCAGGCGGTCGACCGCAACGCGACGACGGCCCGCACGTCGCAGCGCCATCCCGAGCGCGAGCTCGAGCAGCGCCTGCTCGAACGGCTCGGGCGGCAGCGGCGACGCCGCGATCGTCGCCGCCGTCTCGGTGAGGACGTCGACCGCGCGGCGGTGGTGACCGTCGGCGGACAGGAGCGTGGCCCGGGCCCGACCGGCGACGGCCACGGGGCCGGGCTGCGGATCGCCGGCGACGCGCCGCTCGAGCTCGCCGAGCGCGTCGTCGAGGAGGTTGCGCCGGTCGCCGAGCAGCAGCGCGTCGACCAACACCGACAGCCACGGCTGGATGCCGAGCTGATCGAGCCCCGGCGCGTGGCGGAGGTGCCACAGCGGTTCGAGTTCGTCCACCGCGCCGGCGTCGCCGCGCGCGACACGGAGGCGGGCGGCGGCGACGGCCGACCACAGCGTGGCCGCGGGGTCGGCGAGACGGGCGGCGGCGGCACGCGCGGCATCGACGTGCACGGTGGCGGCGTCGAACTCACCGCGCATCGCCAGCGGCGCGGCCGCCGACGCGTGGGCGATGGCCGCCGTCCACCCGAGGCCGGCCTCCTCGGCCAGCGACACCGCGAGCTCGCCGTGCCGGAGCGCGTCGTCCCACAGACCGAGGCGCAGCTCGGCGTCGGCCACGTAGTAGAGACCCATCACCGCTGCGTGCGCGGGGCCACGTTCGCGGGTTGCGGCGACGATCGCGTCGAGGTCGGCACGGGCCGCCTCGAGGTCGCCCCGCCAGAGCGCGAGAACGCCACGCGCGAGCAGCGCATCGTCGTCGCCGCGCGCCGGACGGGCGACGGCGGCCGGGAGGTGGGCGACGAGCGCGGCAGCGTCGTCGTAGCGGCCGAGCACCGCGAGCGAGATCGCGTGGACCGTCGTGGCGAGTGCCTGCGCGGCGTCCTCGGGTGTGGCCAGCTCGCGGGCCCGGGCGGTCCACGTGACGATCTCGGTCGCACGGCCCTGGTTGACGTAGAGCGCACCGAGCGAGGACGCGGTGTGCGACGCGACTTCGCGGTCGTCGGGGCCGCACGCCTCCCACGCGTCGAGCAGCAGCCGCTCACCCTCGGCGCGACGACCGGCGAAGATCGCCATCGTCCCGGCGACGTACGAGCGACGGGGTGACGGCGTCGGGCCGACGGCGTCGAGCACCGCGGCGACGCCGACGTCGTTGCCGGTGCTGATCATCAGCTCGGCGGCACGGAGCCGGTAGTTGTCCGCCGCCGGTCCCGGCGTCGCGACGCGAGCGGCCGCGAGGAACGCCGACGTCGCCATGCCGAGTGAACCGCCGCGTGCCTGAGAGACGGCCCACGACGCCAGCTCGGCGGCGAGGCCGTCGTCGGCACCCGCGCTCGCCGCGAGCCGGTGGCGCAGCGACGTACGGTCGTCGGTCGCGATCTCCGCCGCGCGCACGTGCAGCTCGTGCCGGCGCGCCGGTGTCAACGCGTGGTACACCGCGGCGCGCAACAGCGGGTGGGCGAACGAGACCGTCTTGTCCCCCGGCACCGGGCCCCGCAGCAACCCGAGCGCGGCGGCGTCGGTCGCCGCGCCGTGCGCGTCACCGATGCGGGCGAGGCCCGCGAGCAGACCGAGCGGCGCCGGCGTCGCCCACACCGCGGCTGCCTCCACCAGGGCGAGGGCGGCGGCGGACGCGCCGCGCAGCCGGTCCTCGATGGTCGCCGTGAAGGAGCGGGGCGCCGGAAGCGAGAGCGTGGTCGCCGACGCCAGCTGCGCGGCGGTGAGATGGTCGAGCAGCGTGCGGACGTGCAGCGGCAGGCCGCCGGTGTGGTCGACGATCACCTGCGCGATCTCCGGCGTCAGGGGCTTGCCGAGGTGGGCGGCGAGCTGGGCGACGTCGCCGGCGTCGAACCCGCCCAGCGTGACGCGGACGGTCGCGCGGCGGGCGACGAGGCGCGCGAACGCGGCGGGCGGCGGTGGCTCGCCGTCACCGGGCGGACGCGTCGTGACGACCAGCAGCACGCGATCGCCGGCGAGTCGCCGCCACGCGAACGCGATCGCATCCAGCGACGCCGCGTCGCACCAGTGCACGTCCTCGATGCCGAGGACGACGGGCGACCCCTCGGGCGGATCGACTGCACCGATCCGGTCGAGCAGCGCGGCACCGGCGGCGATGACGTCGGCACCGGCGTCGTCGGGCACGCCGCCCCGCTCCGGGTCGAGGACGCGCAGCAGCTGGTCCACGACGCCGAGCGACACGTCACGGTCGTGCTCGTCGGCCCCGACGGCGTGCCCGGCGTGCGCGTCGAGGAACGCCTCCAACAGCGCGGTCTTGCCGACGCCGGCGGGACCCTCGATGCACACGACCGTCGGCACTCCCCCGGCGGCGGTCGACACGGCATCGCGCAGCACAGCCAGCTCGCCGTCCCGGCCGACGAGCATCGCGGTCGGGCTCCCGGAGGCCCTGACCGCCGTACCCATTTCCACACACGTTACGCCACGACTAGGGAGTCCCCTGGGGCGCGCCGGGCGCGGCGTCGGTACCGTCGCCCGTGAGGGACGGGCCCGCTCCTCGACATCGATCCACGTCGAAGGAGACTCTGTGCACCTCACGAGGGCATCACGGCGTGCCGCCGCGCTCGCGGTCGGCTCGCTCGCATCACTCACGCTTCTGGCCGGCCCGGCCGGCGCCAGCGCCGAGACGTTCACCGGCCACGACACCGAGTCCGTTGTCGGCGACGCGTTCAACTGCAACGGCAACGTCATCACGGTGACCGAGGGCACCCTCGCCGAGGTGTTCCACGAGACGGAAGACGCGCAGGGGCTGTTCCACTTCACGGGCACGGTCGTCCCGCACGACGTCACGCTCGCCGACGCCGACGGCAACACCTACACGATCAGCGGTGCGAGCTGGTTCGGTGGGACGTCGACCGACGACGAGGGCAATGACGCGATCGTGTTCACGGGCACCGACCACTTCGTGATCCACGACGCGTCGGGCGCCGCCTACGGCACCGTTCGCCTCATCGGCCACCTGTCCCCCAACGGCCACGGGGTCGACTTCGACCGCGGTGACTGCATGCTGCCGGAGGACGCATGACGGCGCGGCGCTGGCAGCGGGCCCTCGCCAGCGTGGCGATCCTCGTCGCCGTTGCCGCACTGCTCGCCGCCTGCGGTGACGACGACGACGCGACGGTCTCGTCGAAGTCGACCGACACGACGGCGGCGAAGGCCGAGAACGCGTCGGTCGAGGCACCGACGTACACGATCACCACGCACGAGGACAACGGGAAGTACGCCTTCGACGTGCCGTCGTCGATGAAGGGCGGCGTCGTGCACCTCGTGCTCGACAACTCGACGGGCAAGGAGGTCCACGACTTCCAGCTGGCGATCGCGGCGCCCGGTCACACGCTCGACGAGGCGCTGAAGCAGGTCGCGAGTGATCAGGTCCCGCTCGAGGACTGGATGAAGGCGGCGGGTGGCGTCGGCTCGGCAGCGCCGGGGCAGAAGAGCGAGGCCACGCTCGAGCTGCCGGCGGGCACGTACTGGTACTTCTGCACGATGTCGAACGAGCAGACCGGCGCGTCGCACGCGAAGAACGGCATGGCCGGGACGCTGACGGTGTCGGGCACGAGCGGCGCCGACCTGCCGAAGACGAACGCGACGATCACCGCGAAGGACTTCGCGTTCGACGCGTCAGGCCTGCACGCGGGGTCGAACACCGTGGAGTTCCGGAACGAGGGCAAGCAGCTCCACATGGCACTCATCGCCCCGCTGGCGCCGGGCGCGACGATCGACCAGGTGAAGGCGATGATGTCGGCGCCGCCCGACGCCGACCAGTCGCAGCAGCCGTCGGGCCCGCCACCGTTCGACTTCTCGAAGGCCGTCGAGCTCGCGGTGCTCTCACCGGGGCAGTCGGAGGTCGCGCCGCTCGAACTCAGCGCCGGGCGCTACGCCATGATCTGCGTCATGCCGAACTACGGCACCGCCGGTCCGCCGCACGCGGCGATGGGCATGGTGCACGAGGTCGACATCACGTAGTGGTCGATGTCGACCACGTGCCGTGTGACAGGCTCGGCGGGCCATGTCGAGGTACGTCGAGTTCGATCGTGAGGAGTGGGCGGCGTTGCGGGCAGCGACGCCGCTCACGCTCACCGAGGACGACCTCGCCAACCTGCGCGGCATCAGCGACCGCCTCGACCTGGCGGAGGTCGAGGCGGTCTACCTCCCGCTCACGCGCCTGCTGAACCTCTACGTGAGCGCCACGCAGGACCTGTTCCGGACGACCGACCTGTTCCTCGGCAAGCCGCCGGGGAAGGTGCCGTACATCATCGGCGTGGCCGGCAGCGTCGCGGTCGGGAAGTCGACGACGAGCCGCGTGCTGCAGGAGCTGCTGCGGCGCTGGCCCGACCACCCGACGGTCGACCTGGTGACGACCGACGGGTTCCTCTACGACAACGCCACGCTCATCGAGCGAAACCTCATGCACCGCAAGGGGTTCCCCGAGAGCTACGACCGCAAGCGGCTCGTGTCGTTCCTCGCCGAGCTCAAGGGCGGCGAGCCCGAGGCGTTGGCGCCGGTCTACAGCCACGAGTCGTACGACATCGTGCCGGGCGAGTTCGTGGCGGTGAAGAAGCCCGACATCCTCATCGTCGAAGGGCTCAACGTCCTGCAGGCGGGCGGCGGGCCACGGGAGTTCGTCTCGGACTACTTCGACTTCTCGATCTACGTCGACGCCGACGAGGCCGACATCGAGCAGTGGTACGTCGAGCGGTTCCTCACGTTGCGCGACACGGTGTTCCGGCGCGACCACGCGTTCTTCGCCCGCTACGCCGACCTCACCGACGAGGAGGCCGACCGCGAGGCCCGCCTCATCTGGCGGACGATCAACGGCGTCAACCTCCGGGAGAACATCCTCCCGACGCGCGACCGCGCCCACCTCGTGCTCGAGAAGGGCCCGGACCACGCCGTGCGCCGGGTGCTGCTGCGCAAGATCTGAACCCCACGGCCCGAACTCGGCGTAGATCTGAACCTCTGCGGTACAGATCTACGCCGAGTTCGTGGAGCGTGCCCCGTCGATGCGTGACGCGAACGCGGCGACGACGGCGTCGGCCGACGCGCCCGGGCCGAGGATCTCGGCGACGCCGGCGTCGAGGAGGGTGTCGACGTCCTGGGGCGGGACGATGCCGCCGACGATGACCGGCACGTCCAACCCTCGCGCCCGCAGGGCGCGGACGACGTCGGGGACGAGCGCCAGGTGACCGCCGGACAGGATCGAGATGCCGACGGCGTCGACGTCCTCCTGCTCGGCCGCCGCCGCCACCATCTCCGGCGACTGGCGCAGGCCGGTGTAGAGGACCTCGAACCCGGCGTCGCGCAGGATGCGGGCGACGACCTTCACACCGCGGTCGTGGCCGTCGAGACCGACCTTCGCGACGAGCACCCGCCCCCTCGACAGCGCCGCCATGTCAGACCGCCGGGTCCTCCACCCAGACCCCGAACACGCCCTCCATCGCGGTGATGACCTCGCCGAGCGTCGCGTACGCCCGCACCGCGTCGAGGATCGCCGGCATGAGGTTGACGTCGGGCACGGCCGCATCGGCCGCGACCCGACGCAACACCGCGTCGACGTCGGAGGACGAACGCGAGCGCTTCACCGTGTCGAGCCGCTTCAGCTGCCGCTCCTCGACCTCCGGGCCGATGTAGAGGATCGGCGTCTCGTCGTCGTCGGCGCCCTCGGTGTACCGGTTGACGCCGACGATCACCCGCCGGCCCGAGTTGACCTTGCGCTCGAAGCGGTACGACGCATCCGCGATCTCGCCCTGGAACCAGCCGGACTCGACCTCGCGGAGCACGCCCTCCAGCATCGACCCGTCGCCGACGCGGTCGAGGTGCTCGAAGATCGCCTCGGCCTGCCGCTCGACCTCGTCGGTCAGCGACTCGACGAACCACGACCCGCCGAGCGGGTCGGCGACGTGGGCGACGCCCGTCTCGTCGGCGACGATCTGCTGCGTCCGCAGCGCGATGCGCGCCGCCTTCTCGGTCGGCAGCGCCAGCGCCTCGTCGTACGAATCGGTGTGCAGCGACTGCGTGCCACCCAGCACACCCGCCAGCGCCTGCAGCGCGGCGCGGGCGATGTTGATCTCGGGCTGCTGCGCCGTCAGCGACACGCCCGCGGTCTGCGTGTGGAACCGCAGCTGCAGCGACCGCTCGGCGCGGGCGCCGTACCGGTCGCGCATCCAGCGCGCCCAGATGCGGCGGGCGGCGCGGTACTTGGCGATCTCCTCGAAGAAGTCGATGTGGGCGTTGAAGAAGAACGACAGCCGGGGCGCGAACTCGTCGACGCCCAACCCGGCGCGCACGGCCGCTTCGACGTAGGCGAACCCGTTGGCGAGCGTGAACGCCAGCTCCTGCACGGCCGTCGAACCCGCCTCGCGGATGTGGTACCCGGACACCGACACGGGGTGCCACCGCGGCATCTCCGCCGCGCAGAACCGGATCACGTCGG
>DASSOZ010000048.1:0-9719 GCA_035700105.1 Acidimicrobiales bacterium | reverse complement strand
TACTGCATAGCGGGCCGAACTCACCGAAAGCGGCGGCGGGAGGCGAAGCCGGTCAGCTGCGCAGACCGGCGAGCCCGACGACGAAGAGGGCGAGGACGGCGATCCCGATGACGACGGCGCCGGCGGCCAGGACGACCGTGGTCGTGAGGGTGTCGCCGAAGAGCCGCTCGCGGCCGTCGTCGGCCGGGTCGTCTCGCAGGAGCGCGCTCAGCCCACCGAACGCGACGACGGCCACGACGCCGACGACCGCCACGATGGCGAGGAGGATCACGCCCCGTCCCCCGGGTCCTCGACAGCGCTCCCGCCCGCTGGCTCGATGCGCAACACCCACGCGCCACCGCCGGGCGCGGGCATGACCGACCCGGCCGGCACCCGACCGGCGCCCCCGCGCCGCCGGTGGAGCGGCCCGCCCGTGTTCGGCCCGGTGTCCTCGTCGAGCCGGCGGTTCAGGGTGAGCAGCCGGCCCATCACCGGCAGCGCCAGCAGGTTGACGCCGTGGAGCACGCCGATGATGAGCACGATCCCGCCGATCCGAGCGACCTCGTCCTTGAGCTGCGCGGCGTTCACCGTCGCCGCCCAGTCGCCGCTGTGCTCGAAGCTGACCGTGAACAGGACGTACGCGGCGAAGATGAGGTAGTAGGCGAAGTCCGTCAGGACGATGAAGCTCTTGCCGGTACCCGGGTTCGCCCGGAACACGTCGGCGGCGTACGTCTTTCCGAAGCGCTTGATGAACGGTCCGAGCAGCAGCGCGATCGCGACCAGCGCCGCGTCGGTGACGAGCTCGAGCACCCACCAGTCCATCACGAGTCTCCCCTCTTCTCGATGGGTCGTGAGGATCACGACCGCACTGACGACGAACACCGCCGTGGCGACGCCTGCCGCGATGCGCGTGCGGAACCGGCGCCGCGATCGCGCGTCGGCCACCGCGCCCTCGAGGCGCTCGAACAGGTCGGGGCTGGGCTCGACGGGGTCGAGCCCGGCGTGCATCGCCGCCCGCAGCTGGTCCTCGAGGCGTGTCATCGCCGCCCGTCCAGTTCGTCCTCGAGGCGGGCGAACGCGCGCTGCAGATGTGTCTTCACGGAGTTCACCGACAGCCCGAGCGTGGTCGCGACATCGGCGACGGACAGCTCGACGTAGTACCGCAGCACGACGCAGTCACGTTGGCGCCGCGGCAGCGCGCGCACCGCCTCGACGACGGCGCGCTGGTCCTCGGCGAGCTGGAGGTCGTCGCCGACGTCACGGGTCGATGCGATGGCGGCGTCGGTGTCGGCATCGGTCCGCATGCGCTCGTGATGACGCAGCGACACGAGCCCCCGACGGTTGTGGTCGCGCGCCAGGTTCAACACGATCGACCGGAGGTAGGGCGCGACCTTGGCCCGATCGTCGACGCGGTCGAGGTTGCGCGCGAGCCGGAGGAACGCCTCCTGGACGAGGTCCTCCGCCGCGTCGCGGTCGTCGACGAACAAGCGGGCGAGCCGCACCAGCGACGGCGCGTGCTCGTCGAACAGCGCGACGAGCAACTCGCGTCCGTCGTCGACGTCGCTGCTGTCCACCGCGCGCTGGATCGCCGTCGGCGCCAGCACGAACGCTCCCCCCATCACCGCTACGGACGATCCACCGATGCCGCTCGGGTGACAAGGAATTGCGCGGTTCGCGTGTCACCCGCGGCCGCGTTCAGGGCGTCCGTCCCACCGAGGACACGCACCACGCGGTCCGGAGGGGGCAACCGTCATGAGAGCGATCTCTCGTCCGTCCATCGCGGCGCTCGCCGCCGTCGTCACGCTTGCCGGCGGAATCGCCGTCACGACCGTCGCCGCCGCAGGTGACGGCGCAACCGTGACGCGCGGGGACTTCCACACGTTCGCGGTCGGCGTCGATCGCGGCATGCACGTCGACGGTCACGCGCAGATGGTCCGCACGGCCGACGGCTCGTCGATCGTCAGCATCCACGTGGCCGGACTGGTCCCCGGCGTCACGTACGGATCGCACGTGCACGCCGCCGCGTGTGCCACGGGCGCTGCCGACGGCCACTACATGTTCCCGGGCGCCGTCGACGGCGGCGCGACCGGCGCGCACAACGAGATCTGGCCCGGCCCCGTCACCGCCGACGGCGGCGGCGTGGCCAACGGTCACACGAAGGTCGGTGCGACCGCGGGGTCGAGCGCCGTGTCGGTCGTCGTCCACGACGCCGACGGGGCGAAGATCGCCTGCGCCGACCTCCGCTGACCCACCCACCGGAGCCCGGGCCGGGTTCGACGCCGGCCCGTCCGATCGGGTCGACTACGGCCCATGTCGACCGCGATCACCGACGACCACAGAGCCCTGGCCGACACCGCGTCGGACCTGCTGCGCAAACGCGACGCGCGCGGTGCGGCCAGGGCACTCCTCGAGGGCGCCAGCGAGGAGCTGCCGGAGTTCTGGCGCGACGTCGCCGACCTCGGCTGGCTGGGCCTCCACCTCCCCGAGGAGCACGGCGGGTCGGGGTACGGCATCCCCGAGCTCGTCGTCGTCGTCGAGGAGATGGGCCGTGCGATCGCGCCCGGCCCGTTCGTACCGACCGTCCTCGCCAGCGCGATTATCGACGCCGCCGGTGACGGCGGCACGAAGAAGCAGCTGCTGCCGGGTCTCGCCGACGGCTCGGTGACCGGCGCGGTCGCGCTCGCACCCGCCGGCAACGTGACCGCGAAGGGCGGTGCGGCGACCGGTGACGCCGGCGTCGTCCTCGGTGGACCGCTCGCCGGCGTCGTCCTCGTCCCCGCCGGTGACGACGTCGTCGTCGTCGACGCGCGCGGCGAGGGTGTCGCCATCACGACGCCCGCCAACCTCGACCCGACCCGCCGGTCGGCGCGCGTCACGTTCGACGGCGCACCCGTCGTCGCCACGCTCACCGGCGCGGCGCGCACGCTCACGGATCTCGCCCGGGTGATCCTGTCGGCCGAGGCCGTCGGCATCGCGCGCGAGACGACCGAGCTCGCCGCTGACTACGCCAAGCAGCGCCAACAGTTCGGCCGGCCGATCGCCATGTTCCAGGCGGTCAAGCACCACTGCGCCAACATGATCGTGGCGACCGAGCTCGCCACGGCCGCGGTCTGGGACGCCGCCCGCGCCGCCGACCACGGCGGCGAGCAGCTCACGTACGCGGCCGCCATCGCCGCGACGCTCGCCGGTCCGGCCGCCGATCTGTGCGCCAACCTCGACATGCAGGTGCACGGCGGCATCGGCTTCACGTGGGAGCACGACACGCACCTGTACCTGCGCCGCGCGACGGTGCTGAAGGCGCTGCTCGATCCCGACGCCGCCGGCGCCGAGGTCACCGACCTCGTGCGCAAGGGCGTCCGCCGGCCGCGCACGGTCGACCTTCCCGCCGAGGCCGACCCGATCCGCGAGGAGGTCAGGGCGTTCGCTGACCGGGTCAAGGGTCTCGACCCCGCGGCGCAGAAGGCCGCGCTGATCGAGGCCGGCTACGCGATGCCGCACTGGCCGAAGCCGTGGGGCCGCGACGCCAGCGCCATCGAGCAGCTCGTCATCGAGCAGGAGTTCAACGAGGCCGGCGTCAAGCGGCCGGCCTACGGCATCACCGGCTGGGTGATCCTGACGCTCATCCAGCACGCCACCGACGACCAGGTGCAGCGCTGGGTGCCGTCGGCGATGACGCAGGACGTCATCTGGTGCCAGCTGTTCAGCGAGCCCGACGCCGGTTCGGACGCCGCCGGCATCAAGACGAAGGCGACGCGCGTCGACGGCGGCTGGCTCGTCAACGGTCAGAAGGTGTGGACCTCGGGCGCCCACGTCGCCGGCATGGGCTTCGCCACGGTGCGCACGAACCCCGATGCCCCGAAGCACCAGGGCATCACCACGATGGTCATCGACATGCACGCCGACGGCGTCGAGGTCCGGCCGCTGAAGATGACGACCGGCCAGTCGGAGTTCAACGAGGTGTTCTTCAACGACGTGTTCGTGCCGGACGACGACGTCGTCGGTCCGGTCGACGGCGGGTGGACGGTCGCGCGCGCGACGCTCGGCAACGAGAGCGTGAGCATCGGCGGCGGCGACGGCGGCATGTCGCTGCCCGCGGAAGCGATGATCCCGCCGTTCGACGCCCACCCCGAGCGGCTGCCCGGCGGCGCCGCCCGCATCGGCCGCTTCGCCGCCGAGCAGCAGGCGATGAACCTGCTGAACCTGCGGTCGATCCACCGCGCGGTCGCCGGCGGCGGCCCCGGGCCCGAGGGGGCGATGACGAAGCTCGTCCTCTCCGAGCTCGGCCACGAGGCGGCCGCGGTGATGTCCGAGCTCCAAGGCCCCGACACGGCATTCATGGACGGCGACGCCGCCATCAGCAACACGCTCGTGCTCATGCACCGAGCCATGTCGATCGCCGGCGGGACGTCGGAGATCAAGCGCAACCAGATCGGCGAGCGGATCCTCGGCCTGCCCCGCGACCCGCTGATCAAGTAGCTACCGCGCCGTCCAGCCGCCGTCGACGACGAGCGTCTGGCCGGTCACGTACGACGACGCGTCGGACGCGAGGAAGAGCAGCGCACCATCGAGCTCCTCTTCGCGTCCGAAGCGCGCCATCGGCGCATTGCCCGCGACGAACGCCTCCGACTTCTCGTCGCCGATCATGTCCGCGGTGAGCTCGGACGGGAACCAGCCGGGCGCGAGGGCGTTGACGCGGACGCCCTTGCGGGCCCACTGCACCGCCAGCTCGCGCGTCAGGTTGACGACCGCGCCCTTCGACGCGCAGTAGCTCGCCTGCTTGACGGGCGTGCCGGCGACGAGACCGAGCATCGACGTGACGTTGACGACGCTGCCGCTACCGCGTTCGAGCATGGCGCGGGCGGCGAGCTGGGTGAGCTGGAACAAGCCGACGAGGTTGACGTCCACAACGTCGCGGAACGCGTCGAGCGGCTCGTCCTCGGCCGGTCCGAGCCACGACATCCCGGCGTTGTTCACCAGGACGTCGACGCGACCGAACCGCTCAAGCGTCGTCGCGGCCAGCGTCGCCACCGACGCCTCGTCGCTCATGTCACACGCGACCGGGACGACGCGCCCCTGCGCGTCGGGCTCGGCCGCGAGCGCGTCGAGGCGCTCGGCGCGGCGGGCGGCGGCGACGACGTGCGCGCCCGACGCCGCGAGGATGCGCGAGAACCGGTGGCCGAGGCCGCTCGACGCGCCGGTCACGATGGCGACGCGGTCGTCGAGGCGGAACAGGTCGGCGACGTGCTCGTTGAGTGACACGGGGTGCGACCGTATCCGGCGTGGCACGCTCTCCCGGTGCCCAAGGCGTACGTGATCGTCGACATCGAAGTGACCGACCCCGTGCAGTACGAGGCCTACCGGAAGCTGTCGGGCCCCGCAGCCGCCGCGTACGGCGGGCGGTTCATCGTGCGTGGCGGTGCAACCGAGGTGCTCGAGGGCGATCGCGTCCCGCACCGCGTCGTCGTGCTCGAGTTCCCCGACGTCGCCGCCGCCCGCGCGTGGTACGACTCGCCCGAGTACCGCGAAGCCCGCGCCGCGCGGGAGAACGCGGCCCGCGGCTCGCTCGTCCTCGTCGAAGGCGCCGAGTAGCGGCCGCGCGCGGCGCCCACGCCCCGCCGCGGACCTACTTGCCCCAGGCGATGGCCTTCGTCTCGAGGTACTGCTCGAAGCCCTCGAGCCCGTTCTGGCGGCCGACGCCGCTGGCCTTGTACCCGCCGTAGGGCGAGTCGGCGCCGTACCACAGGCCGCCGTTCACGCCGATCGAGCCGGTGCGGATGCGGCGGGCGATGGCGGTGGCGCGGTCCTCGTTCGCCGAGAATACGCCGCCCGACAGGCCGTAGCCGCTGTCGTTGGCGATGCGGACCGCGTCGTCATCGTCGTCGTAGGCGATGACGCACAGGACAGGGCCGAAGATCTCCTCCTGGGCGATCGTCATCGAGTTGTCGACGTCGACGAAGAGCGTCGGCTCGACGTAGTAGCCCTTCGAGAGGTGGGCGGGCCGGCCGCCGCCGAACGCGAGCCGCGCACCCTCCTCCTCGCCGGCGGCGATGTAGCCGAGCACGCGGTCGCGCTGCTTGGCGCTGACGAGCGGCCCCATGAGGACGCTGTCGGACTGCGGGTCGCCATAGGGCACATTGCCCATCGCCGCGGTGAGCAGCTCGACGCCCTCGTCGTAGCGCGAGCGCGGCAGCAGCATCCGCGTCTGCATCGCGCACCCCTGGCCGCCGTGCACGCACACCATCGACCCGGCGGGGACGATGGATGCGAAGTCGGCGTCGTCGCACACGATCATCGCCGACTTGCCGCCGAGCTCGAGGAACACCCGCTTGAGCGTCGCCGCGCCCTTCTCCATGATGCGCTTGCCGACGACGGTCGAGCCGGTGAACGAGATCTGGTCGACGAGCGGCGACAGCGTGAGCTCCTCGCCGACGAGGTGGTCGGAGGACGTGACGACGTTGACGACGCCCGCCGGGATGTCGGTCTTCTCCGCGACGAGGCGGCCGAGGCGCGTCGCGTTCCACGGCGTGTCCGGCGCCGGCTTGAGGACCATCGTGTTGCCGGTGGCGAGGATCTGGCCGACCTTGTTGAGGGTGACCTCGACCGGATAGTTCCACGGGACGATCGCACCGACGACGCCCATCGGCTCCTTGATCACGGCGCGCCGGCTCTGCATGCCGAACGCGGTGCCGTCGGGGAGCGGGCGCTCCCACGGGAACTCCTCGATCATCTTCGCCGGCCACCGCAGCGCGTCCTCGAGCGGGCCGTCGAGCTGCGCGGCGTACGTCAGGATCCGAGGTGTGCCGACCTCGGCGATCAGCTCCTCGCGAAGCTCCTCGCGCTCGCCCTCGAGCGCCTCCTGCAGCTGCTCGAGGCATCGCGTGCGGAACGCGTGGTCCGCCGACCAGTCGGTCTCGTCGAACGCCCGCCGCGCCGCCTCGATCGCCCTCCGCATGTCGTGGTTCGACGCGTCGGCGACCTCGCCGAGGACCTCCTCGGTGGCGGGGTTGACGTTGTCGAACCGCTTGCCGTCGGCGGCGTCCACGAGCTCGCCGTCGATGAGCATGCGGACTTCGCCGGTGAACGCTGGCATGCGGTCCCCCTCCTGTGGCGGCCAAGCTGTCGACGTGCCCACTGCGGTCGTCACCCGACGGACGAGCCACATCGACATGGCGGACGTTACCGGCGGCCGCGGACTGCGCTTGTCGGGCGCCGCCCGCGACGAGGTCTCCGATCGGGGCGTCGTCGCGTCCGCGTCCGTGGACGCCACGCTCGACCGGGCGCAGACGCTCGTGTCGCTGGCGACGGCGCCCGCCGACGAGCGTGTCGGCGCGCTCGTCGGCCTGACGGTGGGGCGGGGCTTTCGCGACGCGGTCGACGGCGTGCTGTCGTCGCCGGTGGACGCGGCGTCGCCGCTGTACCTGCTGCTCGACGACCTGCCGGTGGCGACGCTCATCTCGGGCTACGCGCTGCTGTACCGCAACGACCCGGCCATGCGCGTCGTCGACCCTTCCCGGCTGCAGGCGGACCTCTGCGCCGGGTGGGCGACCGAGGGCACGATGCTGCGCGCGTTCCGGTCGACCGGCCGGATCCCGGTGCCGATGGGCCCGCCGGCGGCGCGGGGCGCGGTCGACCTCGGCCTGCCCCCGGGCGCGATGCGGCGCGAGCGCGTCGTGGAGGTCGACGACGCCGGCGCGGTGTCGGCGATGTTCCGCGATACGCACGTCTCGCTCGACGGGGACGCGACGGTGCTGCACGAGTACGCGCTCACGGCGACCCTCGACACCCGAACGCTCGTGCTGTCCGACGCCGTCGCGACACCGGTCGTGCTGCCGTGGCCGGAGTGCCCGGCCGCGGCGGCGAGCGCGTCACGGCTCGACGGTCACTCCGTCGACGAGCTGCGCGATCTCGTTCGGCGGGAGTTCAAGGGCACGTCGACGTGCACGCACCTCAACGACCTGCTGCGCTCGCTCGCCGACCTGCGCGTGCTCGTCAGTCTTCGAGGGTGATCGCCCGCTCCGGGCAACCGGCGACCGCACGCTCGGCGGCGGCGCGCTGATCGGGCGACACCGTGCCGTCGCCGATCACCTCGCCGTAACCGCTGTCGTCGTCGGTGAACAGTTCGGGGGCCAGCGCGTAGCAGCGGCCGTGCCCGGTACACCGGTCGGAGTCGATGACCACCCTCATGCCGCGGCACCCGCGGGGGTGAGGTAGGTCGAGCCGAACGCGTCGAGGAAGTCGAGCGTCTCGGACCGCGAGCGCGTGGCGCCTCCCACGACGAGCCACGTCACACCGGCGTCGGCGATCTCGGCGAACGCGGCCCGGTGGCGGTCGGCGTCGACGGCCGGCGACGTGATCGTCGGGTCGAGGTACGAGAGCACGACGTCGATGGCGTCGCCGTCGCGACCGGCGTCGCGCGCGGCGGCGCGCAACTCGCCGATGGCGGACGCGACGTCGGCGAGGGACGACAGGGCCGGTGTCCGTGTCGTCGCGTTGAGCTCCGGTGGTCCCATCAAGGGCATCCATCCTTGCACCCGCTCGGCGACCCGCCGGCGGGTCACCTTCGCGTTGCCGCCGATCCAGATCGGGATGAGGTCCTGCACCGGTCGCGGCCGGGCGATCACGTCGCGGGCGTCGAAGTGCGTGCCCCGGTAGGAGAACGGCTTCCCGCTCCAGTGCAGCGGGAGCGCGTCGAGCGCCTCGTCGAACAGCGTGTTGCGCTCGTCGAAGTCGACGCCGAGCGCGTGGTACTCCGACTTCTGGTAGCCGGTACCGAGGCCGAGGATCAGCCGGCCGCCCGAGAGCTTGTCGACGGTCGCCGCCGCCTTGGCCAGCAGGAACGGGTTCCGGTACGGCGCGACGACGAGGTAGGTCAGCAGCCGCAGCCGCGTCGTCACTGCGGCGGCGTACGACAGCGCCACGAGCGGGTCGAGCGACTGGTGCCCGCCGCGATCCAGCCACCGAGCGCCTGGAATCGGGTGCTCGGTCAGCGAGAACCCGTCGAAACCGGCCCGCTCGGCCGCAGCCGCCACGTCACCGAGCGGCCCCGCGTCGAGCATGTCGCCTTCGGTGCCGTTCGTCTCGGGGTACTGGTAGATGAACCGCATGCGCCCGTGGCCTACCACGCGGCGAGGAGCTCGCCGGAAGTGACGATCGTGGCGATCATCGACAGCGTGTTGTCGAGCACCGCCTGCCCGTACTCGGCCGGGACGCCGACGACGCCGTCGCGCACGACCACGACCTGGTAGCCCAGGTCGCCGGCGGTCAGGCACATGCCGAGCACGCCGATGTTGAGCGACACCCCGGTGGCGACGACGGTGCGCACGCCGAGGTTGCGCAGGATCTGGTCGAGCGACGTGGACGTGAACGGCGTGAGCCCGTGGAGCCGGGGCACGACGACGTCGCGCTCGTCCTCCAGCCCGTCGACGAGCGCCGCGCCCGCAGAGCCGATCGCCGTCGCCGCGCCGCCATGTTCGCGGCGGGCGCGGTCGGCAAGGACCATCAGGCGCGAGTTGAGCGCGGCACCGGCACCGTCGGCGCGCGTGACCGCGGTGCAGTGGACGACGCGAGCGCCGGCGTCGCGCGCCGCGCCGCACACCCGTCGTACGACGTCGAGCACGCCGGTGCGCTCGACCTCGTCGACGAGCGCGGGCAGCAGGGCGCCGTGCCCGACGATCGCCCGCTGCAGCTCCATCGTCAGCACCGCCGTCGTCGAGGGCTCGACGAGGTCGCGCAACCGATCT
>DASSOZ010000047.1:0-37313 GCA_035700105.1 Acidimicrobiales bacterium | reverse complement strand
GTGATCCTCATGGTCGTGGGCGCCATCGGGCTCCTCGCCTCGATGGTGATCTGGGGCTCGCACCGCGATCGCACGGTCGTGGAAGAGCGCCGCGACGTCGTGTGACGTCTGCTGTCAGCGAAGCCTTTCACCGCACTGTCGACGAGGGCGTCGAGCGTCTCGAGCGCTCGACGCCCTCGTTGTTCGCGACGGGGATGGTCGGCGGGATCGACGTCTCGGTCGGTGTGTTGGCGATGCTGGTCGTGCGTCATGCGACCGGGAGCGAGATGTGGGGCGCGGTCGCGTTCACGCTCGGCTTCGTCGCGCTGACGCTGGCGAACTCCGAGCTGTTCACCGAGAACTTCCTCGTCCCGATCAGCGCGATCGCGGCGCGCAAGGCGTCGTGGACGTCGTTGCTGCGGCTGTGGGTCGGGACGCTCGTGTTCAACCTCGTCGGCGGTTGGGTCGTGATGGGATTGGCGATGGGCGCGTTCCCCGACCTGCGGGGCACCGCCCTGGTGGTCGGTCGCCACGGCGCCGACCTCGGCATCACCGCCGGCGCGCTGGCGAGCGCGGTCCTCGCCGGGCTGGCGATCACGCTGATGACGTGGATGGAGCACTCGACCGACGCCATCGGAGCCCGTCTGGTCGCCGTCGTCGGCGTTGCGTTCCTCCTGGCCGCGGCGCCGCTGCTGCACGTGATCGTCGCGTCGCTCGAGATGTTCGCCGCGCTGTTCGTGGGCGCGCCGTTCGGCTACGCCGACTGGTTCGGCGTCCTGTTGCTCGCCGCTGCTGGCAACATTCTCGGTGGTGTGGGCCTCGTGACGGTGTTGCGGCTCGTGCAGGTGGGTGGGCGCGAGATCGAGTCCGAGCAGCGGAGCGCGGGCTGATGTCGGCTCCCGCGCCTGGCGCTGTCAGTCCCGACGTCGCCGCGTTGTTGGGGCAGGCCGAGGCAACGTGCCAGCTCTGGGCCGAGCAGGACGAGGGGCCGTATCGCGCTGACGTCCACCCCACGCGCCGCGACGTCACCGAGGACCGCGACGGCATCCGCCTCGCGCTCGGTCTCGTGCTGGGCGACGAACGTGGGACACCGACGGCCGGCGGCACCGTCGAGATCTGGCACTGCGACGCCGCCGGTCGGTACTCGGGCTTCCCGCCACCGGCCGGTGCGCCGCACACCGAGTACGTCCGGGGGCAGACGTTCCTGCGGGGGAGCCAGCCGACCGACTCCGCCGGCCGCGTCGAGTTCCGGACGATCTACCCCGGTTGGTATCCGGGTCGCACCGTGCACATCCACGTGATCGTGCGAGCCGGCGGCGAGACGTTCACCAGCCAGCTGTACTTCCCGGAGGAGGTGACCGCCGCCGTGTTCGCGTCGCCGCCGTACTCCGAGCGCCCCGGCCGCGACACGACGAACGCGACCGACACCATCTTCCCCACCGGCGGGGAACCGGCCGTGCTCCACGTTGTGCCCGCCACCGGCGGCGGCTACCTCGCCGCCATCGGTCTCCACCTGCCGGCTGCACGCCTCTGACGGCGGGCCGAACGTCGTGCGGGCGGGGAGACTCGAACTCCCACCCCGAAGGACCAGGACCTAAACCTGGCGCGTCTGCCAGTTCCGCCACGCCCGCATCGGTGACCGTCGGCGAGCGGTGAGCGTACCGCTCGACGGCCGGTAGCCTGCGCTCCTGTATGAGTGACCTGCTGCCCCTCGTGACCGCCCAGAGCCAGTCCAACGGCGACATGCGGGCGTTCGACGTCTACTCCCGCCTGATGAAGGAGCGGATCGTCTTCCTCGGCACGCAGGTCGACGACAACATCGCCAACCTCATCTGCGCGCAGCTGCTGCTGCTCGATTCCGAGGGCCAGGACCGCGACATCTTCCTCTACATCAACAGCCCCGGCGGAAGCGTCACCGCCGGGCTCGCGATCTACGACACGATGCAGTACATCCAGTCGGACGTCGCGACCGTGTGCATGGGGCTCGCGGCGTCGATGGGTCAGTTCCTGCTGTGCGCGGGCGCGCCCGGCAAGCGGTTCGCCCTCCCGCACAGCCGCATCCTCATGCACCAGCCGTCGGGCGGCGTGCAGGGCCAGGCCGCGGACATCGCCATCCAGGCCGAGCAGATCATCTACCTCAAGCGGATGATGGCCGAGCGGATCGCGTTCCACACCGGCCAGACGGTCGAGCGCATCGAGGAGGATTCCGATCGCGACCGCTGGTTCACCGCCGACGAGGCGAAGGACTACGGGATCATCGACGAGGTGATCGACCGGGCCCGCCAGCTCGCCGAGGCGACCGACTAAGCACCCATCACCGCTTCCGCCTCGATCTCCACGTGCCAGCGGGGATCGAGCAGGGCGGCGACGACGACCATCGTCGCCGCGGGACGAACGTCGGCGAACACCTCGCCGTGCGCCCGGCCGACCGCGTCGGCGTGGCGCGCATCGGTGAGGAACATCCGCGTGCGCACGACGTCGGACAGCGACGCGCCGGCCTCGGCCAACGCGGCCGAGATGATGTCGAGGCAGCGCCGGGCCTGGACGCCGGCGTCCGCGACGCACGACCCGTCGGGCCAGATCGGCGCGGTGCCGGACACGACGACGCGGTCGCCCACCCGCACCGCCCGACTGAAGCCGATCGTCGCCTCGAACGGCGACCCCGACGCGATCCGCTGACGTTCGGTCATGCGCGCAACTATGTCCCCGTGGACGCCGACCGCGAGAAGGTGCTCGCCACGTTCTTCCGTGACGGGCGCCTCCAGCAGGTCCCGCGCGCGCGGGCGAAGCGGCACATCGTCCTCGACTTCCTCGCCGGGCACTTCGAGCCCGGCACCCGCTACGCCGAGCGCGAGGTGAACGACATCCTGCGGGCGTTCCACCCCGACACCGCCGCGTTGCGGCGCTATCTCGTCGACGACGAGTTCCTCGAGCGGCGCGACGCCGTCTACTGGCGCGCCGGCGGCACCTTCGACATCGACTGATGCCGTCGGTTCCCGGCTACGCCAGCGACCACTTGATCACCGAGCTTCCGCGGAACACGAGTGCGACCGTGCCCTGGTCGGGCGGGAGCTGGAACGTCACCCACCCGCCGCTGCACGCGCCGCTGGCGACGTCGCTCACCGCGAGCGCGGGCGTCTTGGTGCCGTCCGCGACCGAGACGGCGGTCGACCCGTTGGCGAGCTCGAGCGTGAACTGGCTCGGCGCGACGCGGGCGGGGTTGCTCGCGCAGATCTCGACGTCGACCGCGTAGCGACCCGGTCCGGCGCCGGTGGCGTCGACGCCGCGCAGCTTGACGGTGTTGCCGTTCGCGGTCGCCACCGCCTCACCGGCGCCGTGGAGCGTCCCGTCGCCGTCGCTCGCTGCCCCACCGCCACCACCGCCGGACACCGATCCGATCGCCGGCGCGCCGGACCCGACGCCGACGCCGCCTGCCACCGTCGACGAGGTCGGTGCCAGCGTGGTCGCGGTGTCGATCGTGAGCGCCGCCGCCGCCGGGATGCGGTCGTTGCCCTTGTCGCCACACCCGGTGACGAGCAACACGAGCGCCGACGCAGCGGCGACGACGGCGACCACTCGACTCACGCCCCCGGATGGTACGGGTCTATGGTCACGGCAAACGACCGGGGAGCTCGGAGGACCGCCGGGCTGAGAGGACGCCCGAACCGGCGTCGACCCGTGGACCTGAACTGGGTAATGCCAGCGGAGGGAGCCCCATGGAGAAGATCCGGACCGTCGTGGTCCTGGCCGGCGGGGAGTCCGTCGCCGCCGGCCCACGGCTGCCCGTCACCGACACCGACCTCGTGATCGCCGCCGATTCCGGTGTGCACCACGCACGAGCGCTGGGCCTGCACGTCGATCTCGTCGTCGGCGACCTCGACTCGGTCGACGCACGGGAGCTGGACGCAGTCGTCGAAGCCGGCGCGACCGTCGAGCGCCACCCCGTCGACAAGGACGCCACCGACCTCGAGCTCGCGCTCCACGCCGCCGTCGACCGCGGCGCCGAGCGCATCGTCGTGCTCGGCGCCGGCGGTGGCCGCTTCGACCACTTCCTCGCCAACGTCCTCGTCCTCGCCTCGCCGGCCTTCGCCGGCGCGCGCGTCGAGGCCCTCGTCGGCGCCGCCCGCGTCGTGGTCGTCCACGACAAAGCGGTCGTCGACGGTGAACCGGGTGATTTGCTCACCCTCCTGCCGGTCGGCGGACCGGCCGAGGGTGTGCGCACGACCGGCCTGCGCTTCGCGCTCGACGGGGAGCGGCTCGACGCGGGGACGACGCGCGGCGTGTCGAACGAGCTCACCGGCAACCAGGCGACGATCACGGTCGACGGGGGCGTGCTGCTGGTGGTGCAGCCGTGAGGCGGGTCGCGGCACCGCTCGCACTCGTGCTCGCGCTCACGATCGCCGCCTGCGGCAGCGGCAACGACGCCAACAGCGACAGCACCGGCACGGCGGCCGCCGGCAAGCCCGTGACGATCCGGCTCCTCACCCACGACTCGTTCGCCGTCTCCGACCGTGTGCTGAAGGCGTTCACGAACGACACCGGCATCACGGTGAAGGTCGTGAAGGCGGGCGACGCCGGCGCCATGCTCAACCAGGCGATCCTCACGAAGGGCAAGCCGCTCGGCGACGTCCTGTTCGGCGTCGACAACACGTTGCTGTCGAAGGCGCTCGACGCCGGCCTGTTCGAGACGTACGAGCCGAAGGCGCTCGCCGACGTCGCCTCCGAGTACCGGATCGACCCGACGCACCACGCCACGCCCGTCGACCACGGCGAGGTGTGCGTCAACTTCGACAAGAAGGCGTTCGCCGATGCCGGCAACCCGCCGCCGCAGACGCTCGACGACCTCGTCGACCCCCGACTGAAGGGCACGCTCGTCGTCGAGTCGCCGGCGACCTCGTCGCCCGGACTCGCCTTCCTCCTCGCCACCATCGCGAAGTACGGCGACGGCCCCGACGGCTGGGAGGCGTACTGGCAGAAGCTGAAGGCGAACGGCGTGAAGGTCGCCGACGGCTGGGAGACGGCGTACAACGGCGACTTCTCGGGCGGCAGCGGCAAGGGCGACCGGCCGCTCGTCGTGTCGTACGCGTCGAGCCCGCCCGCCGAGGTGTACTACGCCGACCCGCAGCCGGCCGACGCACCGACGGGCGTCAGCGAGGGCACGTGCTTCCGCCAGGTCGAGCTCGCCGGCATCCTGCGAGGGACGCGACACGAGGCGGCGGCGCGCAGGTTCGTCGACTTCCTGGTCTCGAAGCCGTTCCAGGAGGACATCCCGCTCCAGATGTTCGTGTTCCCGGTCGTGAACGGGACGGCGCTGCCGGACGTGTTCACGAAGTTCGCGGCGACGCCGGCCGACCCGTTCGACCTCGCGCCGGCGACGATCGGGAAGTCGCGTGAGCGGTGGATCCAGCGCTGGACGGAGCTGGTTGGGTAGCACCGGCGATCGGCGCCGGCGAGCCGCGCTGGTCGCGGCAGCAGGCCTCGTCCCCGCCGCGTTCCTGGCCGTCTTCTTCGTCCTGCCGGTCGGGACCATCGTCGGCATGGGGTTCCACCCCGGCGCCCTTGTCGATGTCGCCGGCAGCGCCCGGCTGCGCGGCATCGCGTGGTTCACGCTGTGGCAGGCGGTCGTCTCGACCGTGCTCACGTTCGTCGTCGCACTGCCGGCGGCGGCGATCGTCGCGAGGTACGAGTTCCCCGGCCGGCGGCTGCTGCGCGCCGCGGTGACGATCCCGTTCGTCCTGCCGTCGGTCGTCGTCGCCAGCGCGTTCGAGGCGCTCGGCCTGTCGCACGGGCTCGTCGCCATCCTCGCCGCGCACGTCTTCTTCGAGTCGGCGATCGTCGTGCGCATCGTCGGCGGGTTCTGGTCGAACCTCGACCCGCGCCAGGAGGAGGCGGCCCGACTGCTCGGCGCCGGCCGCCTCCGGGCCTTCCTCGAGGTGACGCTGCCCCGTCTCGCACCCGCGCTGCTCTCGGCCGCGGCACTCGTGTTCCTCTTCACGTTCTCGTCGTTCGGGATCGTGCTCATCCTCGGCGCCCCGCACTACGCGACGCTCGAGGTGGAGATCTACCGGCAGACCGCGCAGCTCCTCGACCTGCGGGTCGCGGCCGCGCTGACGATCGTGCAGATGGCCGCGGTCCTCGCCCTGCTGCTCGTGCAGCGGGCGCTGTCGGACCGCGTGTCGGGCGAGCAGCGGCTCCGCGCAGGGACCGACGTCGCCCGGCGTCCGCGCACGGTGCGTGAGCGGGCGGGCGTCGCCACGGTCGCCGGCGCCACCGCGCTCGTACTCGGCGGGCCGCTCGCCGTCCTCGTCGTCCGCTCGTTCTCGCCGGGCGGAGGTGTGGGGCTGGGCTACTACCGGGCGCTGTCGACGAGCCGGCGCGGCAGCATCCTGTTCGTCCCGCCGTGGGAGGCGGTCGCCAACTCGCTCGGGTTCGCGGTGGTCGCGACGGTCGTCGCGCTCGCCGTCGGTGTGCCCGCCGCCGCCGTGATCGCCCGCCGGCGCGGCGGGGCGACGCGCCTGTTCGACTCGCTGCTGATGCTGCCGCTCGGGACGTCGGCGGTGACGATCGGCTTCGGCTTCCTCGTCGCGCTCGACGAGCGACCGCTCGACCTGCGGGGGTCACCGTGGCTGATCCCGCTCGCCCACGCGCTCGTCGCCGCGCCGTTCGTCGTGCGCGTGCTCGTGCCGGTCCTGCGGTCGGTCGACGAGCGCCTGCGGGAGGCGGCGGCGACGCTCGGCGCGTCGCCGTGGCGGGCGTGGCGCGAGATCGACCTGCCGATCGCGGCCCGCGGCGCGCTCGTCGCCGCCGGGTTCGCGTTCGCCGTGTCGCTCGGCGAGTTCGGCGCGACGGTGTTCGTCGCCCGGCCCGACTACCCGACGCTCCCGGTCGCCATCTTCCGCTTCCTCGGCCAGCCCGGCGACCTCAACGCCGGCCAGGCCGCCGCGCTGTCGACGATCCTCATGGCGGTCACGGTGGGCGCGGTGCTCGCCATCGACCGCTTCCGGGCCGGCGAGCTCGGCGAGTTCTGATGGCGCTGCACGTCGACGGCCTCGTCGTCCGCTATGGCGACGTGACGGCGGTCGACGCCGTCGACCTCGCCGTCGCCGACCGCGAGGTCGTGTGCGTGCTCGGACCCAGCGGGTGCGGCAAGACGACGCTGCTGCGGGCGATCGCCGGGCTCGAGCCGCCGTCGGCCGGGCGCATCACGTGGGACGGCGCCGATCTC
Source organism: Acidimicrobiales bacterium (assembly GCA_035700105.1). GTDB lineage: Bacteria > Actinomycetota > Acidimicrobiia > Acidimicrobiales > DASSOZ01 > DASSOZ01. The sequence continues at coordinate 30,109 of DASSOZ010000047.1, read as the reverse complement.
GGCGGCGTGGCGCCGCACCGGCGCGGCGTCGGCATGGTCTTCCAGGACTTCGCGCTGTTCCCGCACCGCAACGTCGCCGGCAACGTCGCGTTCGGCCTGCGCATGGCGGGCGTCGATCGCGCCGCGCAGCACAGACGCGTGGACGAGGTGCTCGCGCTGGTCGGCCTCGACGGCTACGGGTCGCGCGCGGTTGCGACGCTCTCCGGCGGTGAGCAGCAGCGCGTCGCGCTCGCCCGCGCGCTCGCACCTCGCCCGCGACTGCTCCTGCTCGACGAGCCGCTCGGGTCGCTCGACCGGGCCCTGCGCCAGCGGCTCGTCGTCGAGCTGCGCGAGCTGCTCACCGCCGCCGGCGTGTCGGCGGTGTACGTCACCCACGATCAGGAGGAGGCCTTCGCCCTCGCCGACTCGCTCGTCGTGATGCGGGCCGGCCGCGTCGCGCAGCGGGGCGCACCGGAGGCGGTGTGGTCGCGTCCGGCGGACGAGTTCGTCGCCCGCTTCCTCGGGTTCGAGAACGTCGTCGACGGGCGGGTCGTCCGCCCGGACGCGTTCCGCCCGGCGGCCGGCGGCGACGTGCGCGGGGTGGTGGTGTCGCGCACGTACCGCGGTGATCACTTCGTCGTGCGGGTCGCGACCGACGGCGACGGCCCGGTGCTCGCCGTCGCCGCCCGCTGGACGCCGCCGCCGGCGGTGGGCGAGCGCGTCACCCTCGCGCTGGACCCCGCCGGCGTCATCCCGCTCGGGTCAGCCGGTCGCGCCTGACGACCCGAGCGTCACGGTCGCGGTGCGCTCGGCGCCGTCGCGCTCGAAGGTGACCGTCACCTTGTCGCCGGGCTCGTGACCGCGCACCGCGGCGACGAGGTCGTCGGCCGACGAGACGGCGTCGCCGTCGATGGCGGTGACGACGTCACCGGGCCGGAGACCGCCGTCGTCGGCCGGTGAGCCGGACGCGACCTCCTGCACGAGCGCGCCGTCGCCGGTCGGCGAATCGGCGACGCCGACGCCGAGGAACCCGGTCCCGCTCGTCGACGGCGCGCCCGACCCGCCGTTGGACGCGTTGCCCTTGCGCAGCGCGTCGACGCGCGCCTTGATGGCGTCGATCGGAATGGCGAAGCCGATGTTCTGCGCGTCGCCGGCGATCGCCGTGTTCATCCCGACGACGCGGCCCTGCGCGTCGACGAGGGGGCCACCGGAGTTGCCCGGGTTGATGGCGGCGTCGGTCTGGATCGCACCGGTGAGCGTCTCGCCCGGCGCCGAGATCGAGCGGTTGAGCGCGGAGACGATCCCCTCCGTGACGCTCGGCGTCGAACCGAGGTCGAGCGCGTTGCCGATGGCGACGACGCTGTCGCCGACGCGGAGGTCGGCGGACGACCCGAGCGTCGCCGTCGGGAGGTCCTTCGCGTCGCGGATCTTCACGAGCGCGAGGTCGTGCTGCGTGTCGATGCCGAGGAGGTCGGCGGTCCGTGCCGACTTCTCGCCGTTGAGCGTGACCTTGATCGACGTCGCGCCCTCCACGACGTGCGCGTTCGTGAGCACCTCGCCGTCGGCGGTGATGATCGTGCCGCTGCCGGCGCCGCCCGTCGGGAAGAAGCGCCCGGCCTGGAACGCCTGCGTCCGGATCGAGACGACCGCGGGCGAGATGCGGTCGAGCACCTGCTGGATGTCCGTGAGCTTCGCGATCGAGCCCGTGCCGCTGCCCCCGCGGTTCGCCGCCGACACCGCCGCGGTCGACGGCTGGTCGGGCGCGGTGACGCGGCCGGCGACGCCACCGGCCGCGCCACCGACGAGCACGGCCGCGGCGAGCGCGGCCGCGCCGCGCCGCCACCGAGGGGGAGTCGGTGAGGGCGCGGGCGCGGGCGGCTCCGACGGCGGGGCCGGGGGCCGGGACGGTTCGTCTGCCGTCGGCGGGGTGTCGACCGGGTCGAGCGGGGGGAGTGCGGGCAGGGTGATCGTGGCGTCGTCGCTCACATCCATGTCCGGCATCGTGCAACCCGGAACTGGGCGCTGGCTGTGAGCGCCCTGGGAACGGCCTGGGCCGTTTGCGATCCTCCAACAGAATCGGAGTATTCGGCCGCCTGCGGCGTCGAAAGTCCGATTGTGTTGGAGGATGCGCGCCGGGTCGCGGTCAGCGACTGAGGTCGAGGGCGAGCGTCGCCAGTTCCTCCGTGAGCGTCCGTGCCGACGCCGCCCGATCGGCCGCGCCCTGGCCGGCGAGGCGGGCAGCGGCGCCGGCGACGATCACCGCGAGCTTGTAGACGGCGAGCGCCTCGTAGTGCCCGAGGTCGACGGCGTCGCGCCCGCTACCGGCGACGTAGCGGTCGACGAGGACCTCAGCCGGTGGGAATCCCGTGTTGGCGCGGTGCGCCTGCGGCGCCCGGTTGCGCCACATGAGCTCGCCGGCCCGACCCCAGTACGCGGTGAGCATGCCGAGGTCGGTGAGCGGGTCGCCGAGCGTCGCCATCTCCCAGTCGAGCACCGCGAGCAGCTCGGCCGGGGCGGTGCGCGACCACAACGTGTTGTTGAAGCTGAAGTCGCCGTGGACGAGCGTCGAGGCGTCGTCGGTGAGGCCCTCGGCCCACCGGCCCAGCCGGTCGCCGACGTCGTCCACGACCGACGGCCCGTCGGCGCGCGAGCGCGACCACTGCGTCCGCCACCGCGCGACCTGCCGGGCGACGAACCCGCGCCGCCGCCCGAGGTCGCCGAGGCCGACGGCGTCGACGTCGACCGCGTGGAGCGCGACGAGCACGTCGACGAGCCGGTCGGTCGCGGCGCGCGCGTCGCCGTCGGACAGGTGAGCGACGGCGTTCGCGTCGGCGTACACGACCCCGTCGAGCCACTCCATCACGTAGAACGGCGCGCCGATCACCGACTCGTCGTCGCACCACGCGACCATGCGGGGCACGGGCACGTCGCACGCCGTTGCCGCGCCGAGCGCCGACTGCACGCGGTACTCGCGGCCGACGTCGTGCGCCGTCGCGAGGACGTGCGACAACGGCGGCCGGCGCAGCACCAACCGGTCGCCGTCGGCCTCGACGAGGTACGTCAGGTTCGACGACCCGCCCGACAGCTGCTCGATCCGCACCGACTCCGCCGGCACCCGCAGCCACGCCGCAAGCCGGTCGCGATCCATAACATCGTCAACTATGCCCGACGCCGCCCCGAGGCCCCGGACCTCGACCCGCGACCTCGACACCACGCGGAAGGCACTCACCGACTGGCTCGCCGAACGGGCCGGTGCCGCCGTGACGGTGTCGGCACTCGACATCCCGCCCGCCAACGGCATGTCCAGCGAGACGCTGCTGTTCGACGCCACCTGGGACGGCCGGACACATGGCCTCGTCGCCCGCGTCGCGCCCGACCCCGCCAACATGCCCGTCTTCCCGCGCTACGACATCGGCGCGCAGTTCCGCGTGATCGTCGACCTCCACGAGCTCGGCGTGATCCCGCTGCCGAACCCGCGCTGGTGCGAGGAGGACGCCGCCGTCCTCGGCGCGCCGTTCTTCGTCATGGACCGCGTCGAGGGGGTCGTCCCGCCCGACCTGATGCCGTACAACTTCGGTGACAGCTGGCTCTTCGACGCGTCACCCGAGCAGCAGCGCCAGGTGCAGCGGACGTCGATCGAGGTCCTCGCCGCCGTGCACGGCATCGACGACGCCGACTCGCGCTTCGCCTACCTCGAGCTGCCCGGGCGCACCGAGCCGACGGCGCTTCGCCGGCACGTCGCCAACGAGCGGGCGTACTACGAGTGGGTGTGCGCGGACCACGCGAGCCCGCTCATCGAGCGCGGCTTCGAGTGGCTCGACGCCCACTGGCCGGCCGACGAGGGCCAGACGCGCCTGAGCTGGGGGGACGCCCGCATCGGCAACATCATGTATCGCGACTTCCGCCCCGTGGCCGTCCTCGACTGGGAGATGGCGACCCTCGGGCCGCGCGAGCTCGACGTCGCGTGGATGCTCTTCCTCCACCGCTTCTTCGAGGACATCGCCGTGATCGCCGGCTTCCCGGGCATGCCCGGGTTCATGCGGCGCGAGGACGTCGCCGCCACGTACGAGGAGCTCACCGGTCACCGGCCGCGCGATCTCGACTTCTACACGCTGTATGCCGCGTTGCGGCACGCCATCATCATGACCCGCATCGGCCGCCGGGCGATCCACTTCGGCGAGGCCGAGCTGCCCGCCGACGTCGACGACCTCATCACCCATCGGGCCACGCTCGAGCGCATGATCGAGGGCGCCTACTGGCAGTGATCGCGGCGCACTTCGGTGCGCTTCGCGGCAATCGCGCCACGCGATCGTTGACCAGGTCAACAAGTTGTTGACGGTCCGTCAGATAGCTTCTACCTTCGGCCGCTACCTTCCGTCGCCGGTCGGCGTGGTGTTCCTTCGAGGGGAGAAGTCTTGAAGCGTTCGTCTTGGCTCGTTGCTGTCGCGCTGGTGCTGGCGCTCGTGGCGTCGGCGTGCGGGTCCAACCGCAGCGACGACGACACGTCGAACGCCAGCGGGAGCGGTTCGTCGAGCGAGACGACGACGGCGCCGGCCACGTCGACGAAGTTCGGCGACCTCGAGTCACCCTGCGGCAAGGGCGACGCGAAGGGTGCGACCGACAAGGGCGTCACCGACACCGACATCACGATCGGCTACGGCGACGACGCCGGTTACAGCGCGTCGCCCGGCCTGAGCCACGAGACGTCCGACGCCATGAAGGCGTTCATCAAGTGGTGCAACGACCAGGGCGGGATCAACGGCCGCCAGATCGTCGGCAAGTACTACGACGCCAAGATCACCGACGTCAGCAACGCGGCGACGCAGGCGTGCAACGACGGCGTCTTCATGCTCGTCGGTCAGGCGTGGGCGCTCGACAACGCGCAGGAGGACATCCGGCTCGGGTGCGACCTGCCGTCGGTTCCGACGTACTCGGTGACCGCCGACTTCGCCCACGCGCCGCTCATGTACGTCAGCGTGCCGAACCCGGTCGACGTCATCTCCGCGGAGTTCGCCGCCGGCATGGCGAAGCTGTTCCCCGCCAAGATCAAGAAGGCGTCGGTCGTCTTCGGCAACTTCGCCGCCACTCGCGACACGAAGGACAAGTACGAGGCCGCGTACTCGAAGTTCGGGTTCCAGTTCTCCTGCGACCAGGAGTACAACATCCTCGGCGAGGCCGACTGGAAGCCGATCGCGCAGAAGCTGAAGGAGTGCGGCACGCAGGTCGTCGTGTACAGCGGCCAGGCGTACCCGAACGGGCAGAACCTGCTCGACGCCGCCGCCCAGGTCGGGTTCAAGGCCGTCTGGATGTGGGACGCGAACAACTACCTCGACACGTTCGCCAAGTGGAACACCAACGGCAACGGTGACCAGAACTACTTCCGCACCGTGTACGCGCCGTTCGAGCAGGCCGATATCAACCCGGCCACGCAGCAGTACATCGACATCGTGAAGACCAACGGGGGCGACATCAGCCAGCTCGGCGAGCAGACGGCATCGTCGTTCCTGCTGTGGGCGACCGCGGTCAAGGCGTGCGGCTCGACCGTGACTCGTCAGTGCGTTCTCGACGAGCTGAAGAACACGCACGAGTGGACCGGCGGCGGTCTTCACGTCGAAACCGACCCCGGCGCCAACATGCCGCCCACCTGCGGGATGATCCTGAAGATGACCGGCCAGAAGTACGAGCAGGCGTACCCGGAGAAGAAGGGTGAGTTCGACTGCTCACCCGAGTACGCCGTCAAGATCAGCGGCCCGGTCGTCGACGCCGCCAAGCTGGACGCCAACCGCATCACGACGCTGCACAAGAAGGGCTGACGCCCTAGGAGGTCGGAAGGGGGGCCGATGGACAAGTTCCTTCAGTACACGATCCTGGGCCTCGTCACCGGCGGGGTCTACGGGATCGCGGCGTCCGGTCTGGTCGTGACGTACACGACGTCGGGAATCTTCAACTTCGCGCACGGCGCGATCGCGATGCTCGGCGCGTTCATGTACTGGCAGGTCCGGTTCGGGTGGCACTGGCCCGCGCCACTCGCGCTCCTCGCCGTCCTCGGCGTGATGGCCCCGCTGCTCGGCGCGGTGCTCTACGCGGCCGTCATGCGCGGCCTTCGGGGGACGTCCGAGGCGACGAAGATCATCGTCCCGATCAGCGTCATGCTCGGGTTCCTGGCGCTGTCCACATGGATCTGGGACCCGATCCCGTCGTCGCCGCGCATCTTCAGCAAGTTCTTCGGCAACTCGCGCACCGTCAGCATCGCCGGCATCAACATCACCTGGCACGAGCTGATCGCCATCGGACTCGCCGTCGTCATCGCGGCAGCGCTGCGGTTCCTCTTCTACAAGACGAAGTCGGGCGTCGCGATGCGCGCCGTCGTCGACGACCCCGACCTCCTCGAGCTCAACGGCGGCCGGCCCGAGCGGCTCGCGATGCTGTCGTGGGCGCTCGGCGCGTTCCTCGCCGCGCTGGCCGGCGTGCTCATCACGCCGATCCAGGGCGGCGCGATGAGCGCCAATGCGCTGACGCTGCTCGTCATCGACGCGTTCGCGGCGGCGATGTTCGGACGCCTGCGCAGCCTGCCCAGGACGTTCCTCGGCGCCGCCGTGCTCGGCCTCGCGGCGAACTACGTGATCGCCTACTTCCCATCGGACAAATGGACGTGGACCGGCAACTTCCGCGTCTCGCTGCCGATGATCCTGCTGTTCGCCGTGCTGATCGTGCTCCCACAGGACCGGCTACGCGGCGCGACGGTCCTGCGAACCCGTGAGCGGTTCCGGCTCCCGACCGTGCGCAACGCCGCGGTGTGGGGCGTCGTCCTCGTCGGCGTGATGTGGCTGCTCCGGTCGATCATGGAGCCGACCGCGATCAACACGCTGGCGTTCGGGATGACGCTGGCGATCATCGCCCTGTCGCTCGTGCTGCTCACCGGGTTCGCCGGCGAGATCAACCTCGCCGCGATGTCGTTCGGGGCGATCGGGGCGATCATCGTCTTCCACTTCGGGCGTAACGGCGTCGGTCCCGGCTCGTGGACCGACATCTGGGGCTACCTGCTCGCGGCGCTCGTGTGCGCGGTGGTCGGCGCGGTCGTCGCACTTCCGTCGTTGCGCCTGCGCGGTCTGTACCTCGCGCTGTCCACGATGGCGTTCGGCGTGTTCGTGTCGAACATGGTCCTGCGGGAGATCGGCGAGCGGAAGCTGCCGCTGCTGCACACCCGCTTCAACGTCTTCCCGAGCGGCAACCTGACGATCGCCCGGCCGAAGTTCGGACCGTTGGACCTGCGGGCCATGCCGACGTTCCTCATGTTCATCACCGTGCTCTTCGCGCTGCTCGGCGTCGGGCTGATCGCCCTGCGCCACTCCAGCTATGGCCGGCGCCTCACCGCGATGAAGGACAGCCCGGCGGCGTCGGCGACCCTCGGGCAGAACCTCGTCAAGCTGAAGCTGTCGGTGTTCATGCTGTCGGCGGCGATCGCGGGCGTCGGGGGCGCGCTGATGGCGGCGCAGCTCGGGTCGGTGAACCTCGACCGCTTCGACATCTTCCTCAGTCTCTCGCTGCTGATGCTCACCGTCGTCGGGGGCATCGGCTACGTGAGCGGCGGTCTGTTCGGTGGGGTGCTGTTCGGGGTCGGCTTCCTCGCCATCCAGAACACGTTCGACAAGCTGGGCGTCGACCACGCGTCGCTCGAGGGGCTGTTCTCGTTCCTCGCCCGCTTCACGACCGTGTTGCCGGCGCTGATGGGTGTGTCGATGGGCAAGAACCCGAGTGGCGCCGTCAGCGACATGGTCGTCAACTTCGAGCCGCTGAAGAAGGTCAAGCGCGTGCTCGTTCCCGGCCTCGCGCTCGTCGGCGTCGTGTACCTGCTGGCGTGGCAGGACGTCATCGGCAACTGGTGGTTCATCGTCATCGTCGCCCTCGTGATCCTCGCGCTGCCGGCGATCGGCAAGGTCGTCGACCCGGAGGCGTTCGGCGTCGTGCGCGAGGTGGCGGACGAGGAGGCGCTGCCACCCGAGCTCGTCGGCATCGACCGCCCGTTCACGGTCGCGGACCGCGAGTGGCTCGACCGCGAGCTGCATCTACCGCCGGCGCCGGTCGTCGCGGCCGTGCCCGCGCTCGCCGGGGGGAGGGGCGCCGATGGCGCTGCTCGAAGCTAGGGACGTCACCGTGCGCTTCGGCGGCAAGCGGGCGCTCGACGCCGCGTCGATCTCCGTCGAGCCCGGCTCGGTGACCGGGCTCATCGGCCCGAACGGCGCCGGCAAGACGACGCTCTTCAACGTCATCACCGGGCTGCTCGACCCGGACGGCGGCGAGGTCGTGCTCGACGGCCGCACCATCACGAAGGCGTCGCCGCACAGGCGGGCGCAGCTCGGCCTGGCCCGGACGTTCCAGCGTCTCGAGCTGTTCACGTCGCTGTCGGTGCGCGACAACATCCGCGTGGCCGGCGACATCCGGAACAGCTGGGGGGTCCGCGGTCTCGGCCGCAGCGACGCCCAGCAGGAGGCCGACCGCGTCATCGAGCTCACCGGCCTCGGAGCGGTCGCCGACCGCGAGGTCGCCGAGATCCCGACAGGCCAAGCGCGCGTCGTCGAGCTGGCGCGGGCGCTCATGACGCAGCCGAAGGTGCTGCTGCTCGACGAGCCCGCCTCCGGCCAGACCGAGCAGGAGACCGAGTCGTTCGGCCGGCTGCTGCGGCGCCTGGCGTCGGACGGCCTCGGCATCTGCCTCGTCGAGCACGACATGACGCTCGTCATGGACGTCTGCGAGACGATCCACGTCCTCGACTATGGCAAGGCGATCGCCGCCGGTACACCCGAGGACATCCGCACGAACCAGGCCGTCGTCGATGCCTACCTCGGCACGCCGGAGGGCGTCGGATGAGTGCGGTTGTGGAGCCCCTCCCGCTGCTCGAGCTGCGGGGGGTGTGCGCGGGGTACGGCGGCATCGAGGTGCTGCACGGCGTCGAGCTGTCCGTCCCGCAGGGCGCGGTGGTGGCTCTGCTCGGACCGAACGGCGCCGGCAAGTCGACGACGGTGAAGGTCGTGTCCGGACTGCTGCGGCCGACCGCCGGCGAGATCCGCCTCGCCGGGCACGAGGTGACGGGCGCGTCGTGCAACGAGCTCGCCCGCCTCGGCGTCTGCACGATCCCCGAGGGGCGCGGCATCTTCCCGAACCTCAGCGTCCGGGAGAACCTCTGGATGGCGACGCAGGCCGGTGCCGACCTCGACCGCGTCGAGGAGATCGCGTACACGCGGTTCCCCCGGCTGGGTGAGCGGCGGTCGCAGCTCGCCGGGACGCTGTCGGGCGGCGAGCAGCAGATGCTGGCGATGTCGCGGGCGCTGGTGACCGACCCCGCGCTGCTGCTGCTCGACGAGCTGTCGATGGGCCTCGCGCCGCTGATCGTCCAGCAGTTGTACGAGATCGTGGCGCAGGTCGCCAGGGAGGGCGTCTCGATCCTCGTGGTCGAGCAGTTCGCCCGGGCCGTGCTCGGCATCGCCGATTACGCGGCCATCATGTTGCACGGCGAGGTCGCCAAGGTCGGCACGCCGAGCGAGTTGGAATCCGAGCTGTCGAGCGCCTACCTGGGCGGGTGAGGGACATGGAGAACGAACGCATCGAGCGGTTCAAGGCCGAAGCGGCCGAGCTCAACCTCAAGACCGGCAACCCCAACAAGGAGGGGATGCTGCAGATCGCCGGGGTCGTGCTGATGGTCGTCGGCATCGGCGTCGCGCTGCTGCTCTACGCCTCGTCGCTCAACCTCGACGACGCCCGCGACATCCAGTCGAACATCATCCTCGCCATCGCGATGCTCGGCGTGTCGGTGGTCGGCGCCGTCGTCTTCCTGCGCTACTCGATGGCGAAGTTCCTGCGCTTCTGGCTGCTGCGCCAGATGTACGAGAGCCAGTCGCACATCGACCGCGTCGTCGACGCCGTCGGCGGCGACCGGACGCTCACGTCGACACCGTCCTGAGGCGCTCCTGTCCGACGACTGGCGGGCGACGCTCGCCGACCTCGAGGGCCGCCGCGCCGCCGCCCGGGCGATGGGTGGCGACGACCGGCTGGCGCGCCACCGCGCCGCCGGCAAGCTCGACGCGCGCACGCGCGTCGAGACACTGTGCGACCCGGGGACGTTCCGTGAGATCGGCACGCTCGTCGGCGGACCGGACGTCCCTGCAGACGCGATCGTCGCCGGCTCCGGTCTGATCGACGGCCGCCCGGTGATGGTCGGCGCCGAGGACTTCACCGTCCTCGGCGGCACGATCGGCCCGGGGAGCAACGCCAAGCGGTTCCGCATAGCCGAGCTGGCCCGGCGCGACCGCGTCCCGCTGGTGATGCTGCTCGAGGGCGCCGGTTACCGCGCCGACGAGCGGGGCGGCGGTCGCGGCCCGACGGATCTCATCGAGCAGGCGCGCTGTTCCGGTGTCGTCCCCGTGGTCACCGCCGTGCTCGGCGCGTCCGCCGGCCACGGCGCGCTCATCGCGCCGATGTCGGACTTCTCGGTGATGACGCCCGGGGCGGCGATCTTCACCGCCGGACCACCCGTCGTGAAGGACGCCACCGGCGAGGACGTCACCAAGGACGCGCTCGGCGGGCCGGCGGTCGCCATCGACGCGTCCGGCCTCGTGCACAACCTTGCCGCCGACGATGCCGACGCGCTCGCCCAGGTACGGACGTTCCTGTCCTTCCTCCCGTCGAGCGCGTGGTCGTACCCGCCGTCGCGCGCGACCGGCGACGGCGAGCGCGACTGCGACGAGCTGCTCGACGTCGTCCCCCGCGACGGGCGCAAGGTCTACGACGTGGGCCGCGTGCTCGACGCCGTGTTCGACCGGGACGTCGACCGGTTCGAGATCCAGCCGCGCTTCGGCCGGGCGATCGTGTGCGCACTCGCGCACCTCGGTGGCAAACCGGTCGCGGTGGTCGCCAACCAGCCGAAGGCGATGGCCGGGTCGATCGACGCCGACGCCGCCGACAAGGCGGCCCGGTTCGTGTCGATGGCCGACGCGTTCCACCTCCCCCTCGTCTTCCTCTCGGACAACCCGGGCGTCCTGCCGGGCACCGCGTCCGAGCGGGCCGGCGTCCTGCGGGCGGGCGCCCGCATGTTCGCGGCGCAGTCACGGGCGACGACGCCCAAGCTGCACGTGACACTGCGCAAGGCGTACGGGTTCGGCTCGATGGTGATGTCGATGGTCGGGTTCGACGGCCAGTCGGCGACGTTCGCCTGGCCCGGGGCCACGCTCGGGGCGATGGGGGCGTCCGCGCACGCGTCGGCGACGGGCGCACAGCGCGACGGCGACACGGTCGACGCGCTGCGCGCCGCCGAGCTCGACGCGTCGTACCGCTCGGCGCGCGGACTCGGCTTCGACGAGCTCATCGACCCGCGCGAGACCCGCAACCGCCTGCTCGACGCGCTGCGCCGGGCACTGTCCCGCCGCCAGCAGCCGGCCGCGCCGGTGGCCCGCACCGGCACGTTGATCTAGGAACCGACGCTTCTTGTCACCGCGGACCACGACAGTTGTGGCTGGGCGTGACAAGAAGCCAGAGCTGTAGGAGTCACATGGCCAACCCGTTCAGCTACGAGGGCAGGCGCGTCGTCGTCACCGGCGCGTCGTCCGGCGTCGGTGCCGCGCTCGTCGACCTGCTCGTCGAGCTCGGCGCCGAGTCGATCACGACGCTCGACGTCAAGGAGCCGGGCCGCGAGACGCCGGCGTCGGTGACCTTCGTGCACACCGATCTCGCCGACCCGACGTCGATCGACGGTGCGCTCCAGGCGATCGCCGGTCCCGTCCACGCGCTGTTCAACAACGCGGGCGTCGCGGCGACGCTGCCGGCGAGGGTGGTGCTGTCGGTCAACTACCTCGGTGCGCGCCACCTCACCGACGGCCTCCTCGACAAGATGCCGAGCGGCGCCGCCGTCGCCAACACCGCGTCGATCGCCGGCGGCGGCTGGCCGCAGCACGTGACCGACATCCTCGAGCTGCTGGCGATCGACGGGTGGGACGAGTCGCTCGCGTGGATCGACGCCCACGCCGACCTCGTCGCCGACCCGTACGCGTTCTCGAAGGAGTGCATGCAGGTGCACACCATGCGCTCCTCCAAGGCGACGATCGCCCGCGGCGTGCGGACGAACAGCGTGTGCCCCGGGATCATCGAGACGCCGCTCATCCCCGACTTCGAGGCGACGATGTCGCGGCCGCTGCTCGAGTGGACGGCCAACCAGGGCCTCGGGCGGTTCGCGACGTCCGCCGAGATCGCCGCCGTGCTCGCGTTCCTCGGCAGCGACGCGTCCGCCTACATGAACGGCACCAACCTCATCGCCGACTCGGGCTTCAGTGCGGCGATGGCCACCAACCAGATCGACTTCGCGTCGCTGCCCTCGTGATGGACGTCCTCGTCGACGGGCTGGCGTTCCCGGAGTGCCCGCGGTGGCACGACGGCGCGCTGTGGTTCTCCGACCAGCACGACCTGAAGGTGCTGCGGGCGGACGTGTCGTCCGGTGCAGTCGCCACGATCTGTGAGGTGGCGCGGCAGCCGTCGGGACTCGGGTGGCTGCCCGACGGCGACCTGCTCGTCGTGTCGATGCACGATCGTCGCCTGCTCCGACTACGCGATGGCAGTCAGCTCGTCGAGCACGCCGACCTCTCCGGGGTGGCGTCGTTCCACTGCAACGACATGGTCGTCGACGCCGTGGGACGGGCGTACGTCGGCAACTTCGGCTTCGACTTCGAGACCCGCGGCACCGAGTTCGTCGCCGCCGCGATCGCGCTCGTCGATCCCGACGGCACGGTGCGCGTCGCCGCCGACGGCCTGGGCTTCCCGAACGGGTCGGTCATCACACCGGACGGCGCGACGTTCATCGTCGGCGAGAGCTTCGGCGGCGGCTTGACGGCCTTCTCGATCGGCGAGGACGGGACGCTCCACGACCGGCGCGAGTACGCCCGGGTCGAGGGCGCCGTCCCCGACGGCATCTGCCTGGACGCCGAGGGTGCGGTGTGGTTCGCCGACCCGGTCGGCGGCGACGTGATCCGGGTCCGCGAGGGCGGCGAGGTCACCGACCGGCTGGTGATCGGCGACGGGCGCAAGGCGTACGCCTGCATGCTCGGCGGCCCCGAGCGACGCACGCTCTTCGTGTGCGCGGCGTCCAGCCACAGCGCGGCGAAGACGGCGGTCGCACGCGACGGGCGCATCGTCGCCGTCGACGTGGACGTGCCGGGGGCGGGGCTGCCGTGACAACGGCGCGTACGTTCAACATCGCCGACCTGTTCGAGCTCGTCGCCGATGCCGTGCCCGCCCGTGAGGCGCTCGTCGCCGGTGAGGTCCGGCGCACCTTCGCCGAGCTCGACGGGCGGGCGACGCGCCTGGCGAACCACTTCCTCGACGCCGGTCTCCGGCCCGGCGCCAAGGTCGCCGTCTACGGGTGGAACCGCGTCGAGTGGGTCGAGGCGTTCCTCGCCGCCTTCAAGGCGCGGCTGATCCCGATCAACGTCAACTACCGCTACGTCGCAGACGAACTGCGGTACGTCCTCGAGAACGCCGACTGCGAGGCCGTCGTCTTCGAGCGGTCGTTCGCGCCGCTGCTCGACGAGGTCACGCCGTCGCTCCCGCTGCTGCGCCACCGCGTCGTGATCGAGGACGCCACCACCGCCGATGTCGCCGACAACGCCGTCGCGTTCGAAGCCGCGGTCGCGGGCGCGTCGGCGGAGCGCCGCGACGTCGGCCGATCGGGTGACGACCTTTACTTCCTCTACACGGGCGGGACGACCGGCATGCCCAAGGGCGTCATGTGGCGCCAGGAGGACGTGTTCTTCGCGGCGATGGGCGGCGGCGGGTTCGGCCAGCCGCCGATCGAGGCCCCCGAGGAGATCGTCGGTCGCATCTGGCCCGAGTCGGCCAGCGTCACGACGCTCGTGTGCGCGCCGATCATGCACGGTGCCGCGCAGTGGGCGATGTGCATCATGCTGTTCGGCGGCGGCAAGGTCGTCCTCTACGACGCCCACGGGTTCGATCCGCACCGGGCGTGGTCGCTCGTCGAGCGCGAGCGGGTGATGACGATCACGCTCGTCGGCGACGCGATGGCCCGCCCGCTCGCCGACGCGCTCGAGGAGCGCGACTACGACACGTCGTCGGTCGTCTCGATCGGGTCGGGTGGTGCGGTGTACTCGCCGGCAGTGAAGGAGCAGCTCAAGAAGCTCATCCCGCAGGCGGTCATGATGGACTCGATGGGCGCGTCCGAGATGGGCGCGAGCGGGTCGCAGCACGACGCGTCCGAGGGCACGCGGTTCACACCGAACCCGGAGATGTCCGTCCTCGGCGACGACCTCCGTCCCGTCACGCCGGGCTCCGACGCGGTCGGGCTCGTGGCGCGGCGGGGCCACATCCCGCTCGGCTACTACAAGGACGAAGCGAAGACGGCGGCGACGTTCGTGACCGATCCCGACGGCGTCCGCTGGGCGGTGCCCGGCGACTACGGGACGATCGAGAGCGACGGCACGATCGTGCTGCTGGGGCGCGGCTCGCAGTGCATCAACACCGGCGGCGAGAAGGTGTACCCCGAGGAGGTCGAGGCCGCGCTGAAGTCACACCCCGGCGTGTTCGACGCGCTCGTCGTCGGCGTCCCCGACGAGCGGTTCGGCCAGCGGGTGGCCGCCGTCGTGGCCGCCCGTCCGGGTTTCGACCTCACGCTCGACGACCTCGCCGCCCACTGCCGGTCCTCGATCGCCGGCTACAAGGTGCCGCGGGAGCTGCGGCTGGTCCCGGCCGTCGGGCGAACGGCGTCGGGCAAGGCCGACTACACCTGGGCGAAGGCGCAGTTCACCGCGTAGCGCTTCTGGTACCTACAGCGGGGCCGAACCGGCCCCGCTGTAGGTACCAGAACGCTCAGGCGCGCGGCGTGAGCCAGGCCGCGAGCAGCCGCTCGGAGAGCTCCCACAGGCGCCGGGCGTTGTCGCGGTCGAGCGCCCAGGGGGCGTGCTCGTCGCTGATCGCCTCGTCGGCGAGGTAGACGCCGCCGGTGCCGGCGAGGTCCGGCGACGTCGCCGCGTAGATCGTCGTCGCCGCGCCCTCGGCGAGCGACTTGTAGCCGGGCAGCCCACCCGCCGGTGACCTCCTCGCCCGCTCCTTCAGCGTCTCGTAGTCGCTGCGGTCGAGGTGGCGGCCGAGCCTCGTGGCGATCATGCCGGGGTGCACCGCGTAGGCGTGGATGCCGTCGGCTCCCAGGCGACGCTCGAGCTCCACGGCGAAGAGGATGTTCGCCGTCTTCGACTGCCCGTACGCCTCCCATTTGTCGTAGGCGCGGTGCTCGTAGTTGGGATCGTCCCAGTCGATGTCGCTCGCACGGTGGCCGGCCGAGCTGACGTTGACGATGCGAGCGCCGGGCGCGGCGCGCCGGATCGCCGGGAGGAGCCGCACGGTGAGCAGGAAGTGGCCGAGGTGGTTGGTGCCGAACTGTGTCTCGAAGCCGTTCTTCGTGCGGCCGAACGGCGTCGCCATCACGCCGGCGTTGTTGACGAGCAGGTCGATCCGGTCGTGCGCGGCGAGGACGCCGTCGGCGTACGTGACGACCGTGTCGAGGTCGGCGAGGTCGAGCCCGGTGTCACGGGTGGCGCGGACGACGGTGGCACCGCACTCCTCCTCGAGTGCTCGGGCGGTCTCCTCGCCGATGCCGCTGGACGCGCCGGTGACGACGGCGACCTTTCCCGTCAGGTCTCGACGTCCGGCCATTCGGGCCACTCCTCACTGACGCGCCGCGTCCAGTTCGGCGGGCGCCGCTCGACGAACGCCCGCACGCCTTCGCGGGCGTCCTCGGTGCCCATGACGACGTGGTGCAGCGCGGTCTCCAGCCGTTCGACCTGGAGCGGTGACAGGTTGCGCGCCACCGACTCCCACAGCAGCCGCTTGCTGAGCGCAGCGCTCAGCGGGGCGACGTTGATCGCGATGTCGCGTGCCGTCTCGACGGCGGCCGCGAGGACGTCGGCGCTGTCGTCGAAGACGCGGTTGGCGATGCCGAGGTCCCTCGCCTCGGCACCGTCGAACAGCCGCCCGGTGAGGAGGATGTCGGCGGCGTTGGCGAGGCCGGCGAGTCGCGGGAGCGTCCAGTGCGACATGCAGTCGCCGAGCACGCCCCGCCGCGCCTGGACGACGCCGTACCTGGCGTCGCGTGCGACGTAGCGCAGGTCGCACTGAAGCGCGAGGGTGAGCCCGATTCCGACGGCGTGACCGTTGACCGCGGCGATCACCGGCTTGCGGACGTCCCACGCCGGCGGCCGCACCGGCGACGCGGTGAACGCGTCGGCGTCCGCCGGGCGGGCGAACGTGTCGTCGCCCGGGGTCATGTCGGCGCCGGCACAGAACGCGGGCGGCGTGCCGGTGACGACGACAGCCCGGACGGCGTCGTCGGTGTCGCATCGCGTGTACGCGTCGCCCAGTTCCGCACCCATCCGCCCGCTGAACGCGTTGCGCACGTCGGGACGGTCGAGCGTGATCGTCGCCACGCCGACGTCGTCGACGTCGAAGCGGATGTGCTCGTAGGTGGGGGTCACGTGGCCGCGTGGAGCGCGGTGACGAGCTCGCCGATGCGCTCGTCGGTGACCGGGTAGCCCGGGAAGTAGCAGCACACCCGGTCGGCCTGGTCGCCGAAGCGCGTGGCGATCTGCACCGCACAGTCCTCGGGCGTGCCGACGACGGCCAGCGTGTGCAGGAGGTCGTCGTCGATGCGCTGCGCCATGTCGGCCCACCGGCCCTGCTTCGAGAGCGCGTTGAGCTCGGGTTGGAGCTCACCGCGTCCCTCGACGTCGAGGACCGGCCGGTACGACGGCGTGGACGCGTAGAACGACAGCAGACCCTTCACGCCGTTGGCGGCGGCCTGCTGCTCGTCGGCGGTGCGGCCCATGGCGACGATGACCTCGGGGACGATCTCGAAGCCGTCGCCGTTGCGGCGCGCCAGCGCCGGCAGTGTCCGCTCGTGGAAGTGGCGCTCGGAGTTGAAGGGCATCACGAGGACGCCGTCGGCGACCGCGCCGGCCATCTCGCACATCTTCGGACCGAGCGCGCCGACGAGGATCGGCGGCGGCCCGAACGGGTTCGGCCCGGGGTCGAACGCCGGCGTCATGAGCGTGTGCGTCGTGAACTCGCCCCGGAAGTCGAGCCGCTCGGTCGTCCGTTCCCACGCGTCGAAGATCGCCCGGATCGCCCGCACCATCTCGCCCATGCGGGCCGCCGGCCGTGACCACGTGGCGCCGTAGCGCTTCTCGATGTGGGCCTTTACCTGCGTGCCGAGGCCGAGCCGGAAGCGTCCGCTCGTGAGGTGCTGCAGGTCGTTCGCCGCGTACGCGACGTGCAGCGGGCTGCGCGGGAACGCGATGGCGACGTTCGTCATGTAGTCGACGTCGAGATCCGGACGCGCGGTCGCCGCGGTGACGAGCGGCAGGAACACGTCGTGCGCGTTCTCGAACGTGAAGATCCCGTCGACGCCTGCGTGATGCAGCGCCTCGGCCCGCGCCGGCGCCTCCGACGGCCACCCGGCGGTGAGCATCACGTCGATCTTCAAGGCGGCGTACGGTAGCCCGTGGTGGTCACGCGAGGGGGGTGGGCACGCACCCGGGGTGGGCGTACGATTCACACGTGGCCAACCCGTGGGAGTGGGCCCGACCCAGCGGCGCCGTCGAGTTCTACACCGTCCTCGCGCTGATCCTCGTCGGCTGCGCGCTGAAGCTCTTCACCGGCCAGTGGGACGACTGGCTCGACGAGGCGCGCGGCCGCGGCTCGATCGCCGACTGGTGGCCGTGGTCGTCTCCGCCCGGCGAACCGCGGTCCTGAGTCGTCCGATCATGGGCACGTTCGCGGCGCCGACCGACCTCATCTTCAACCGAGGGCCGATCGCCGACCCCGCGGCCTTCGCCGACAGTGCGGGCGCCGCGTCGTGGCTCTTCCTCTGCGGTGACGAGTTCGCTGCAATGGACGGCGGGATGTCCTACGACCAGGTGCGTGCGGCGGTGCCCGAGTCGGAGAACATCGTCTCGGACCCGCCCCGCGAGCTCGACGTCGAGCTGGTCCGGCGGCACATCGCCGCGCTCGACCGGCTGCCACGGCCGACGTTGGTGACGTGCCGTGCCGGGCCTCGGTCGTCGGCGGTGGCCTACATCTACGCCGGCCTGCGGGCGAACGCCTCCGCGGACGCGGTGCTCGCGACCGCCGACGCCGACCGTGCGCCGTTCGCGGCGTCCGCAGAGCTGCGAGACTTCGTCCGCCACGCGCTCGAGGAACTCGTGTCCGCCTGAGATTCGCCGAGGGGACCGGTTGCAGCAACCACCCCGGCGGCGGCACGTCGGCCTCATGGGCCTTGGCGTTCCGTACGGGGAGCGTCTCCTGAGAGCGAAGTTCGGCGACGTCTACCGCGACTATCAGAAGCGAGTCCCACGCTGGCTCTGATCAGCGCGAGATCGGCACGAGTCGGATTGCAGCATCCTCCTGCTGACTCGCGTTTTCGGGACGTTCGGGGCCCGAAAAACGCGAGTGTGTTGGAGGATGCCGCCGCAACCGGGCCCCCCGGAAATGTCCGGCGCGGGCCGTGCGCGACGAATGACATCGGTGTAGTTGAGCCGCTCATTTCGTTGAATCAAGCCCAATTCACAACATCTTTAGCAACAAATACAACACCAGTGACATGCCTGAATTACGCGGTGTACGCGCCGCCGTTGACAGGCAGCACCTGGCCGGTGATCCAGTCGGCCTCGTCGGAGGCGAGGAAGGCGACGGCGGCGCCGATGTCGGCGGGCGTGCCGAGCCGCCGCCGCGGCACGCCACGAGCGACCCGCTCGGCCCACTCCGAGGGCCGTCCCGCCATCAACCCCAACGACACCGAGTTGACGGTGACGCCGAACGGGGCGACCTCGACCGCCACGTGACGCATCAGCCCGAGCGCACCCGCTTTCGCCGCGCCGTACAGCGCGACCCCGATGTCCAAGCCGTGGCGCCCGGCCTCCGACGAGACGGTGACGACCCGTCCCCACCCGCGCGACAGCATCCCGGGCAGTGCGAGGTGGGTGCAGTTCATGACGCCGTAGAGGTTGAGGTCGACGAACCGGCGCCACACGGCCGGGTCCGACGACGCGAACGGCGTCTGCGGGAAGCCGTCCACCGGGATCCCGGCGTTGTTCACGAGCACGTCGACCGGCCCCGCCGAAGCGAACGCGGCCGACACCGCGTCGTAGTCGGTGACGTCGAACGGCAGCGCGTCGCCACCGACGGCGGACGCCACCGCCGACGCGCGATCGCCGTACAGGTCGTTCACCAGGACGTGGAAGCCGGCCGACGCCAGTGTCGATGCGATGCCGGCGCCGACGCCCTGGCCGGCGCCGGTCACGAGCGCGACGCGGACCCGTTCCTGTCCCATGTCCCACCATCGAGCGCGCGCACGTCGAGACCGAGCTCGGCGATGAGGTCGAGCGACACGTGCACCCGCCCGGTCCGCTCGGCCGGGCAGTCACACAGCGCGACCACCGCTTCCACCATCTCCTCCATCGACTCGATCTGGTCCGGGCGCAGCTGCGAGCCGACGAGCGCGTCGGCGCCCTCGCTCAGCACGGCCGCCCGCGGCTCCACCGTGTTCAGCCGGACGCCGCTCTCCCACAGCTCGGCCGCCATCGCGTTCGTCAGCCGGTTGAGTGCCGCCTTCGACGCGCCGTAGACACCCGAGGTCGCGCCCAGCGTGCCGAGCGAGAACGGCGGGCCCGACCACAGTGACGCCGTCGCCGACGACACGTTCACGATCCACCCCTCGCCCCGTTCGACCATCGACGGCAGCACCGCCTGCGCGAGGTCGATCGGCGCGTGCAGGTTCACCTCGAAGATCAGCCGTCGGCGCTTGAGGGGGAAGTCGGCCAGCGGTTGGTAGATCGCCGCCGCGGCGTTGTTCACCACCACGTCGATCGGGCCGCCGAGCGCGTCGACTGCGGCGGGGACGATCGTCGATCGCGATGTCTCGTCGGTCAGGTCGGCGGTGACGACAGCGACGTCGCCGCCGTGCGCGCGCAGCCGCGCCGCGGTCTCCTCGAGCGAGCCCGCCAGCCGCGCATCGGGCTCGGCGGCCAACGTGCGCGCGGTGATCGCGACCGAGGCGCCCTCCGCCGCCAACCGCTCGGCCACCGCGGCGCCGATGCCGCGGCTCGCGCCGGTGACGATCGCCCGCCGCCCCGCGAACCGACTCATGCGCGCGAGAACGCCGGCGAGCGGTTGCCGTGGGGCACACCGGTGAACGGTTCGCGCAGCTCACCGACCGTCGGCCCGACGCGGTCGGCGACCGGTCGCAGCGCGTCGAGGTCGAAGCCGTACACACCGGCGGCGTTCTCCGACAGCACCGCCCGCAGCTCCGACACGGGCGCATCGCAGAACGACCGCCGCAGCGCCTCACGGGTGTGCGGCCACGAGGCCTCGTCGTGCGGGTAGTCGCTGCCCCACATGAACCGGTCGACGCCGATGTCGGCGCGGGCCGCCGCCTCGGACGGCGACGGGAACGACACGCCGACCCAGCAGTTCCGGGCGAAGTACTCGCTCGGCCGCAACGGCAGCACCTCCTCGGGGGCGTACTTGAGCTCGCCGATCCGCCCGGTCGACCGCATCTGCGCGTGGAACCCGTCGAGCTGTTGCAGCATCGGCGGGATCCACGACGCGCCCGACTCGGTCAGCACGAACCGCAACGACGGGAACCGCTCGAACACGCCGCCGAGCAGCACCTGCATCAACGGCCGGCGCGAGAAGAAGGACGCCTCGGCGATCCACAGCGGTCCCGCCGCCGGGTGCGGCCCGTAGTCGGGCATGCCGGCGCCCCCGGAGTGCGTGTTGACGACGACGCCGCGCTCGGCACACGCCGCCCAGAACGGGTCGTGCGCCGGCGAGTACAGCGGCTCGATGTGCTTCATGTCGTCGGGCACGGGCTGGACGAGGACGCCGCCGCGCAACCCGTGCTCGTGGCACCAGCGCACGTCCTCGACCGCGTCGTCGACGTCGTTGAGGAACACCTGCCCGATGCCGGCGCGACGACCGGGCAGACCCGCGCACCAGTCGGCCAGCCACCGGTTGTGCGCCCGGACCCCCGCGAGCCGCAGCTCGTACTCCGACGGCAGCGGCGGCCGGGCGACGACCGCACCGGTCGGGAAGAACGGCGGGATCGTGTTCGGGAACACGACCTCGGCGACGACACCGTCCTCCTCGAGCTCGCGCACGCGGCGCTCGTCGTTCCAGTTGCGGTCGCGCGTCCCCGTCGTGAGGTCCTTGAAGGGGTTGGAGTACGCGGCACGCCAGCGGTCGAACTCGTCGTGGTACTTCGACTCGAGGTACGCGCGGTACTGCTCGTGGTTGCCGCCGGCGTGCCCGTCGGCGGAGATGAGGATCAATCGCTCGTCGCTCACGAGAGGAACGCCTCCGCGGTCGCCCAGATGTAGTCGACGTCGTCGTCGGTCAGGTTGTGGTTCGACGGCAGCACGAGTCCCTGTTCCATCACGCGATCGGCGTTCGGCAACCCGCCGACCGGCGCGCGGTGCGCGACGCCCTTGAAGGCCGGTTGTCGCAGCGCGTTGCCCGTCCACACCATCCGCGTGTCGACGCCGTGCGATTCCATGTGCGCCTGGAACTCGGACCGGCGCACGCCCGACTCGGGGCGGAGCAGCACCGGGAACATGTGCCACGCGGTGTCGACGTCCGGCGCCGCGGCGCGGGGCAGGACGAACACGTCGGGCCGCTGCCCGAACAGCGCGCTCAGCCGGGCGAAGTTGCGCTTCCGTGCCGCCAGGTTCGACGGCAGCTTGTCGAGCTGCACCAGCCCGAACGCCGCCGACAGCTCCGACGGCTCGAAGTTCCACCCGACCTCGTCGAAGATGAAGAGGTTGTCGTACTCGAGGCCGTCCTCGAGTGACGAGAAGAACCGCGTGTCGACGCCCTTGCGCGACCCGAACAGCTGCGTCTCGGACCGCCGGCCCCACCGGCGCAGCAGCAGGCAGCGGTCGGCGAGCGCGTCGTCGTCGACGCACACCATCCCGCCGGTACCGGCGGCGGTGATGATGTGGGAGAGCGCGAACGACGTCACCGAGATGTCCGAGCGCGTGCCCGTCGGCGTGCCTCGTAGCGTCGACCCGAGCGCGTCGCACGAGTCCTCGACGACGAGCAGCCCGTGCGCGTCGGCGATCGACCGGATCGCATCCCAATCGGGAACGTTGCCGATGAGGTTCGGGACCAACACCGCCTTCGTGCGGGCCGACACCATCGGCTCGATCGCGGCGACGTCGACGTTGAACGTGTCGGGCTCGACGTCGACGAACACCGGCACGAGGCCGGCGCGTACGAGCGGCGCCACGTCGGTCGAGAACGTGACCGCGGAGGTGATGACCTCGTCGCCCGGCTGCAGTCCCAGCAGTTCGACGGCCAGGTACAGCGCCGACGAGCCCGAGTTGCACATGATGCCGCGGCGCTTGCCGAAGAGCTCGGCGACGCCCGCCTCGAACGCGCGCACGTTGCGGCCGATGCGCAGGGCCGTCGCTCCGCCGCGCAGCACGCCGACGACGGCCTCGATCTCGCGCTCGTCGTGGACCGACCCCGCGTACTCGACCCGGCGAGCGGTCGGGCTCACAGCTGGAACACCCGCATGGCGTTGTCGCGCAGGAACGGCCCCCACACGTGGTCGCGGAACGGCACGTTCGGCAGCTCGTCGAAGATCCGCTGCAGCGACAGGCCCATCGGGTAGTAGCCCGCGTACATGATCTTCGCCGTGCCCCGCGTGTTGGCGAAGTCGACGATCGCCTTCGGGTAGTACTTCGGGGCGAACGCCGACGTCATGTAGTGCAGGCCCGGCCACTTCAGCATGAGCTTCACCGCCAGCTCCTCCCACGGCTCGGCCCCGTGGCGCATCACGATCACGAGCTCGGGGAAGTCGAAGCACACCTGGTCGAAGTGCATGACGTCCTGGCACGCCGACGGGAACCGCGGCCCGGCGATGCCGGCGTTGGCGACGATCGGGATCCCGAGGTCGATGCACGTCTGGTAGATCGGGTAGTAGCGCCGGTCGCTGACGGGCACCTGCGGCAGGCAGCCGGCGGGGAACGTGGTCACCGCCACGATGCCGTGTTCGTCGTGCGCGGCGCGGATGCGTCGTACGGCGCCGGTGATGTCGTTCGGGTCGATCTCGAGCGTCGGGCGGAAGCGATCGGGGTGCTCCTTCAGCGCCCGCGCCGCCTCGGGGCCGCCGAGGCCGATCAGCCCGATGCCGACGCCGCAGCGGTCCATCTCCGCGAGCGTCACCGCGACCGGGTCGTGCCCCTCGCCGGCGTCGTCGGGCACCTCCTTGAACATGTACTCCGCCGGGAAGTTCATCGTCTTGCTCTCGGCGTCCTTCATGCCGGCGCGCAGGTAGTCGTAGCGCCGGTGCGCGTCGGCCGCGGGGAAGCCGATCATGCAGTCGACCGCGGGGATGTCTCCGATCATCCGGCCTTCTCCTCGTGTTCGGCGGTGACGCGGTAGTGGACGGCGCGCATGTCGTCGACGAGGCGGTCGAGCAGGCGTGCCAGCGCGGCGCGGTCGCGGCTCGGCCACGACCCGAGCACGTCCTCCATGTGACGGCCACCGACCTCGGCGAGCCGCCGCCGCGCCTCGGCGCCGCTCGGGGTGACGCGCACGACCGTCACGCGGCGGTCCTCGGGGAGCGTCGACGTGACCACGAGCCCACGCGCCTCGAGCTGGCGGATCTGCCGTCCCGCCGCCGCGGGATCCATGTCGGTCACGTGCGCGAGCTCGCCGAGCGACATCGGGCCGTCCTCCTGCAGGCGGCGGAGGAGCACGAAGCCCGGCTGCGAGACGTCGACGCGCGCCGCCGCCGCTCGCCGGGCGTGGACGTTGCGGCTGGCGCTGAGGCGCAGCAGGCGCTCGAGCGCCCGCTCGACGGCGTCGAGCTCCTCCCCCCGGTCCATCGACGGATGACCGTACGGCGAAATAGATGACTGAGTCAAGTAGTTGCCGATCGACAATGATGTCGCCGTGGACCGACGCGCCGCCGTGGAGATGCAGTTCGCCGGCCAGGACATCGCCTGGTTGCTCGACCAGTGGGCCGAGCGGCGGCCCGACCACCCGCTGCTCGTCTGGGCGCCGCACGAGGGCGCGGGCCGGACGTGGACGTACCGCCAGTTCGTCGGCGACGTCCGCCGTCTCGGCGCCGGGCTCCACGAGCGCGGCGTGCGGGCCGGCGACAAGGTCCTCGTCCACGCCGACAACTGCCCGGAGATGGTCCTCGCCTGGTACGCGTGCGCGTTCATCGGCGCCGTCGGCGTCACCACGAACACCCGCAGCGTCGGTGCGGAGATCGCGTACTACGCGGAGAAGGCGCAGTGCGTGGCCGCGGTGACGCAGCCGCAGTACGCGCAGCTCGTCACCGAGTCGGCGCCGGGGCTGAAGTGGATCGCCGTCGCCGGCGAGTCCTTCGACGAGCTGTACGGCGACGTGGCCGCCTGCCCCCCGTCACCGCGCGACCCGCTCGCGCCGGCCGGCATCCAGTTCACGTCCGGGACCACGTCGAAGCCGAAGGCGGTCGTCCACACGCACGGCAACGCGCTGTGGGCGGCGACGGTCGGGCCCCGCACGATCGACATGACGAGCGACGACACGTACCTCGTGTACCTGCCGTTCTTCCACGTCAACGCGCAGAGCTGGTCGTTCTGGACGACGCTCGGCGTGGGCGGGACGCTCGTGCTGCAGCCGAAGTTCTCGTCGAGCCGGTTCTGGGACGTCGTCGCCACGCACGGGGTCACGCACATCTCACTGATCCCGTTCGTGTTCAAGGCGATCGCCGGGCAGGCGCAGCCCGAGAACCACCGGCTGCGGGTCGGCGTGTTCGGCCTCGTCGTGCCGGAGCTCGAGCAGCTGCTGAAGATCCGGGTGCTGCCGGCGTACGGCATGACCGAGACCGTCATCCACGCCATCTCGGGGACGCGCTGGGGCGCGTACGCGCCGCGCTCCATGGGCCGGCCTACGCCCGGCTACGACTGCGTCGTCGTCGACCCCGAGACCGGTGCCCTGTGCGGCGAGGGGCAGGTCGGCGAGCTGTGGGTCCGCGGGCACCGCGGCATCCAGCTCTTCCTCGAGTACTTCGACAACCCGGAGGCGAACCAGAAGTCGTTCACGGACGACGGCTGGTTCAAGACCGGCGACAACGTCCGCTACGAAGGCGGCAACTGGTTCTTCAGCGAGCGGGACAAGGACGTCCTCAAGGTCGGCGGCGAGAACGTCTCGGCGCGCGAGGTCGAGGACGTCTGCCGCACCGTGGCCGGCGTCGGTGACATCGCCGTCGTCGCCCAGTCGCACGAGATGCTCGACCAGGTCGCGGTCGCCTTCGTGATCAAGGCGCCGGGTACCGACGTCGACGACGCCACGCTGCAACGCACGCTGATCGACACCTGCGCGGCACAGCTCGCCGACTTCAAGGTGCCGCGCGCCGTCTACGTCGTCGACAGCTTCCCCACCTCGCTGCTCGACAAGGTCGCCAAGAACAAGCTGCGCGAGATGGCCGACGAGCTGGCCGCCGCGACGACAACGGAGGGCTGAGGCGCATGCTGGAGTTCGACCCGCTCGACGAGTACCCGATCCACCAGGTGCCGCTGCCGATGCGGTACGTCGCCTCGTCGGATCGCAACGTCTACGACCGCTGCATCTACCAGGGCGTCGACCACGAGGCCGACACGTACTTCATCACCGGCCTCGGCGTGTACCCCAACCTGGGCGTGATCGACGCCTACTTGTCGGTGCGGCGCGGCGACCGCCAGTGGGTCCTGCGCACCTCGGGCGCGCGCCCCGACGACAAGATGGCCCAGCAGGTCGGGCCGTACCGGATCGAGGTGGTCGAACCGTTCCGCGAGGTCCGGATCCTGTGTGACGGCGATGACCACGGTGTCGGTTGCGACCTCACGTACCGCTCGGAGTACGGGCCGATCGCCGAGCCGCAGCACGTGCGCCGCAACGGCGATCGCATCCTCCTCGACGCGTCACGCTTCGCCGGCGTCGGGACGTGGGAGGGCGAGGTGCGCGTCGACGGGCAGACGGTCGCGGTGACGCCCGGGCGGTTCACCGCGACGCGGGACCGGTCGTGGGGGATCCGGCCGGTGGGGGAGGCCGAGCCCGCCGGCCGGCCGAAGGAGTTCGGTGGCATGTACTGGCACTGGGTGCCGCTGCGCTTCGACGACTTCGCGCTGCACCTGATCGTGGAGGAGGACCCGGCCGGGGTCCGGTCCACCAACTTCGCCGTGCGGGTGTGGCCGGCGGCGACGGGCAGGCCGATCGAGCAGCTCGGCTGGCCGATGCCGACGGTTCGGTACCGGTCGGGGACGCGCTACCCGGAGGCGGCGTCGTTCGAGCTCATGACGCGCGACGGCAAGGCGATGACGCTCGACGTCGAGCCGCTCGTCGGCATGCCGCTCAACGTCGGCTGCGGGTACGGCGCCGACCCCGACTGGCAGCACGGTGTGTGGAAGGGCGAGTCGTGGGTGGAGGGCGCGGTGTACTCCTACGACGACCCCTCGGTGCAGGGGCGCATCCCCTACACGCTGATCGACCACCTGGCGCGGGCGACGTTCGACGGGCAGGAGGGCTGGGGGATCTTCGAGCACGGCGTCCTCGGCGGCCACGCGCCGTCTGGCTTCGCCGACTTCTCCTCGGTCGCGTCGTAGTGCCGCGGCGCGACGACCTGCGCCGCGTCGAGCAGGCGCTCACGCGCATCAGCCGCATCAGCATGGGGCGCGAGGCGGCCCGCATCCGCGCGGCACGGTCGGGCGTGCACCTGTCGCGGCCGTCGATCGCGATCCTGAGCACGCTCCGGCTGTCGGGCCCGGTGCGGATGAACGAGCTGTCGGCCCTGACCGATCTCGAGCCGCCGCTGATCAGCCGGGAAGTGCGCGACCTGCTCGCCGCCGGGATGGTCCGCCGGCGGTCGGACCCGACCGACGGCCGCGCCGGGATCGTCGAGCTGACGACGAAGGGGCGGAGGGCGTCGGAGGCCTACCGCGCCGCGACCGACGAGATCATCGCCGAGTCGTTCTCGAAGTGGTCGGCCGCCGAGCTGCGCCAGCTCGCCGAACAGCTCGAGCGGGTCGTCGCCGACTTCTCGCGCCCGCCCGCGGTGCGCACGTGAGCGCGCCGGCGCCGACGCTCACGGTGTCGCTGCCGACGTTCGGCGACCCGCCCGGCGGCGACTGGCGCGGCGTCCTGGACCTCGCTCGCGCCGCGGAGGACGCCGGCGTCGACCGCATCGTCATCTCCGACCACGTCGTGATGGGGCGCAACACCGACAAGTACGTGTGGGGTCGCTTCCCGCTGCCGCCGGAGGGCGCGTGGACCGAGCCGCTCACGGTCCTGTCGGCGATGGCGGCGGTGACGTCGACCGTGCGGCTGGCGACCGGCATCCTCATCGCCCCGCTGCGGCCGGCGGCGCTGCTGGCGAAGACCGTGGCGACGCTCGACCAGCTGTCGGGCGGGCGCGTCGACCTCGGCGTCGGGACGGGCTGGCAGCGCGAGGAGTACGACGCCGAGGGCATCGACTTCGACCGGCGCGGTCAGCTGCTCACGGACACCGTCGCCGCGTGCCGGGCGTTGTGGTCCGACACGCCGGCGTCGTTCTCGTCGCCGTCGCTGTCGTTCGACGACATCTTCTGCGAGCCGAAGCCGGTGCAGTCGCCGCTGCCGGTGTGGTTCTCGGGCGTGCTGCATGGGCGCAACTTCCGGCGGGTCGTCGAGCTCGGCGACGGCTGGATCCCGATCATGGGCGCGTCGCTCGACGACCTCCGTGACGGCGCCACCCGGTTGCGCGCCGCGTTCACCGACGCCGGCCGCGACCCGGCGTCGCTGCGGGTGCAGGGGTCGGCGACGTACGTGCGCGGCGGCGACGGCAGGCCGGACCTCGGCGCGACGCTCGACGGCGTGCCCGCCCTCGTCGACGCCGGCGCGACCGACGTGGCGGTCAACCTCCGGGCGTTCTGCCCGGACCTCGCGGACGCGCCGCGTGTGCTCGAGGCGATGGCCACGGGCTTCGCCGCCGCCGTCGGGCGTTGACCGACACCGAGCCCGTCGCCCCGATCGGGCCGGTCGAGACCGGGTTCCGGCACGCCTTCGCGTCGCTGCGCCACCGCGACTTCGCCATCTTCTGGAGCGCGGCGACCGTCTCCAACAGCGGCAGCTGGATGCAGACGATCACGGTCCCGTACGTGATCTACGTCCTCACGCACTCCACCGCGTGGGTCGGCCTCACCGCGTTCGTGACGTTCATCCCCGGCGTGATCGCCGGGCCGGCATCTGGCGCGATCGCCGACCGGTTCTCGCGCCGGTCGGTGCTCCTCGTCACGACGACCGCGCAGACGACCGTCGCACTCGCGCTGTGGGCACTGTGGGCCAGCGGCGTCGCGTCGACGTGGAACCTGCTCGCCGTCCTCGTCGTGAGCAGCGTCGCCGGCAACATCAACATCACCGCCTGGCAGGCGTTCGTCCCCGCGCTCGTGCCGCCCGAGGACATGCTCGGCGCCGTCCGCCTGAACTCGGTGCAGTTCACCGCCGCGCGCGCCATCGGCCCCGCGGTGGCGGGCGCGGTGCTCGCCCGCTTCGGGCCGGGGTTCGCGTTCATGGCGAACGCGATCAGCTTCCTGCTCGTGATCGGTGCGCTCGTCGTCGTGCGGCCGCGGCCGAACCCGCTCCCGGCGGTGTCGACGTCGATCATGCGGCAGTTCGCCGAGGGCGTGAGCTACGTGCGGGCGCAGGCGGCGATGTGGCAGCCGGTGCTGACGATCCTCGTGGTGTCACTGCTGCCGAGCGCGCTCGTGCAACTGGCGCCGGCGTTCGCCGACGAGCAGTTCCGCGCGTCGAAGGCCGGCTACGGGCTGATGGTCGCGGCGTACGGCGTCGGGTCGGTGATCGGGTCGGTCGGCATCGCCGCCCACGCCGACCGCGGTCGCCGGTCCGTCGCGTCGCTGTGGGGGCTCGTCTGGTCGTTCGCCGGCGTGCTGCTGCTTGCGGCGACGACGTCGTTCACGGTCGGCTGCCTGGCGCTGGTGGTCATGGGCGCGGCGTACGTGACCGTGACGATCTCGCTCAACACGTCGATCCAGGCACGGGTCGACGAGGCGTTCCGCGGCCGGGCGGTGTCGATCTACCTGATGGCGATGCTGACGGGTCTGCCGCTCGGCGCGCTCGCGCTCGGCGCCGTCGCCGACGTCGTCGGCCTGCGCACGACGATGCTCGCCGCCGCCGGCCTCCTCGCCCTGTACACGGTCGTCGTCGTCACCTACCTCGACCGCCTCCGGGCGATCGACTGACCGGCCCTCTGCACGAACTCGGCGCGAAGAGTTGCGCTATCCGCAACTTTTCGCGCCGAGTTCGGCGTGGGGCTACCAGAGCTCGTCGACGTACTTGTCCGTGCCGGGGACGGTGCGGAAGAACGGGGCGGCGAGGTGGACGTCGGCCAGGTCCTCCGCCGCCAGCGCGTCCGTGTACGCCCGGAGCGGGTCGAGCGAGTCGCGCACGTCGCCGTGGAGGAAGAACAGCTGCAGCAGGCGTTCGGGGCCGCCGGCCTTCGAGCCGAGATCCATCGGCGTGTCCTTCTCGGCATTCTCCCCGGGCGACGGCGTCCACGACGACGCGATCTCGATCGCCGAACCCGCCAACGCCTTGGGGACGAGATCGGCGGCGACGCGTGAGTGCAGCTCGCGCGCGTCGAGACCGTGGCGGGCGTCCGACCACACCGCGACGATGCCGTCGTAGCCGTGGTCGAGTGCGAGGTCGACGGGCACGGGATCGTCGTCGCGGTACACGGCGCCGAGGTGGTCGAACAGGATGGTGTGGATGTGGCGGCGTTCGGCGAAGCCCCGACCGTTCGAGTAGATCCACCGCACCTGCGGCAGCGCCCACTCGGTGAAGTGCTCCTCGTGGTGGCCCTGCTCCACGAAGTAGATCGCGACGTACGAGCCGGCGTCGGTCGGGTTGGCGACGGTCGTGTCGCCCGACGGCCAGCGCAGGTCCTTCAGGGCGCGGGGCGCGACCCAGCGCGATCCGGCGTACAGCCACGGCCCGACCATGCAGCCGGCGTAGTAGTGGTCGCGCTCGTACCAGCGGTTGTACGCCTTCTCGAACCCCC
>DASSOZ010000046.1:0-6973 GCA_035700105.1 Acidimicrobiales bacterium | reverse complement strand
GCTCGCGGGCGCCCGCCGGACGCGCACGGTCGACCTCGGTGTCGAGGCGGACGCGATCCGCACGGCGATCGCACACGCGGCCGACGAGCTGAAGCAGCTCGATCGCGACGCGCGCCGCAAGCGGATGGCCGACGACGGTTGGCTCGTCCCGCACTGGCCCCGGCCGTGGGGCCGCGATGCCGGGCCGCTGGAACAGCTCGTGATCGACGAGGAGTTCACCCGCGCCCAGGTCGCCCGCCCCAACCTCGCCGTGGGCGCGTGGGCGGCGCCGACGATCGTCGCCCACGGCACCCCCGAGCAGCAGGAGCGCTGGGTCGGTCCCACCCTGCGCGGCGAGATCGCGTGGTGCCAGCTGTTCAGCGAGCCCGGTGCCGGCAGCGACCTTGCCAGCCTCACGACGAAGGCGACACGCACGGACGGCGGCTGGCTGCTGTCGGGCCAGAAGGTGTGGACGTCGCTCGCCCGGGACGCCGACTGGGGCATCTGCCTCGCCCGCACGAACCCGAACGCGCCGAAGCACCTCGGCATCACGTACTTCGTCGTCGACATGCAGGCCGAGGGCATCGACATCCGCCCGCTGCGCGAGCTCACCGGGATGGCGATGTTCAACGAGGTGTTCCTCAGTGACGTCTTCGTCCCCGACGACGCGGTCATCGGCGACGTGGACGGCGGCTGGGCGCTCGCGCGCACGACGCTCGCCAACGAGCGCGTGGCGATGGCCGGCGGGTCGTCGTTCGGCGGCGGTGTCGAGGCGCTCCTCGCGCTCGTCGGCGCACGCGACGAGCTGCGCGACGACGACGTCGTCCTCGACCGTGTCGGTGAGCTGCTGTCCGAGGCGTCGTCGGTCAGCGTGCTGTCGCTGCGGACGACGCTGCGCGCGCTGACGGGTGCCAAGCCGGGGCCGGAGGCGTCGGTCCGCAAGCTGTTCAGCGCCGAGCACGACCAGCGCGTCCAGGAGCTCGGGCTCGTGCTCCTCGGACCCGACGGGGCCGTGGCCGACGGCGACGGCGCGACCTGGTCCTACGGGTTCCTCGCCAACCGCTGCCTCACGATCGCCGGCGGCACCAGCGAGGTCCAGCGCAACGTCATCGCCGAGCGCATCCTGGGCCTCCCGAGAGACCCGTAAGCGCCCGACCACTGTTCTGGCACCTGGAACCCGGCGCGAATCGCGGGGTTTCAGGTACCAAAACGAGGGGGGCGGGGTAGTCCTGGCGGACCATGGGCGAGGATCTCCGCGCCGACACCGGCGCGACCGAGCGGTTCGGCACGACGAGCCGGGGCCGCACGCTGGCGATCTACGGCGGGCTGCTCGTCGTCGCGCTCGTCGTCGTGCAGCTGATGCTCGTCGTCGGGCGCGGACTGCACGCGCCGAAGGCGAGCAGCGACACCGGGCAGGCGCACGAGGCGATCGACACCCACGAGGTCGTCTGGAAGCTGCTGCTCGCCGCCGCGGTGATCATCGTCGTCTCCCGCATCGTCGGCGCCGCGTTCCGGCGCATCAACCAGCCGCAGGTCGTCGGCGAGATCGTCGCCGGCATCATGCTCGGACCGTCGCTGCTCGGCGCGATCTCACCACACGCGACGCACTGGCTGTTCTCGCCGACCGTGCTGCCGTTCATCGACGTGCTGTCGCAGGTGGGCCTGATCTTCTTCATGTTCCTGATCGGCCTCGAGCTCGACATCCGGCTCATCAAGGGCCGCGGGCACGCCGCCGGCCTCGTGAGCCACGTGAGCATCATCGCCCCGTTCCTGTTGGGCGTCGGCGTCGCGCTCGCGCTGTTCACGCAGCTCGGCTCGGCCGAGGGCAAGTTCACGCCGTTCGCGCTGTTCCTCGGCGCCTCGATGTCGATCACCGCCTTCCCGGTACTGGCGCGCATCCTCACCGAGCGCGGCATCTACAAGACCCGCCTGGGCGCGGTGACGCTCACGTGCGCGGCGGTCGACGACGTCACGGCGTGGTGCCTGCTCGCGGTCGTCGTCGCCGTCGCCCGCGCCAGCGGACCGGCGAGCGCGCTCGTGACGATCGGTCTGTCGATCGTGTTCGTGGCGTTCATGATCGGGATCGTCCGCCCGGCGCTCGCCCGTCTCGCCCGCTACCACGAGGAGCAGGGCCAACTCGGCGGCGCGATGCTCGCCGCGCTGTTCGTCGGCATCCTGTTGAGCGCGCTGGCGACCGACCGCATCGGGATCCACGCGATCTTCGGCGCGTTCTTGTTCGGGGCGATCATGCCGCAGCGGTCCGAGCTGATCCGCGAGCTCGTCGACAAGCTCGAGGACTTCACCGTCGTCTTCCTGCTGCCGCTGTTCTTCGCGTTCACCGGTCTGCGGACGGAGATCGGCCTGCTCGGCACGAACCCGGAGCTGTGGCTGTTCTGCGGCCTCATCCTGCTCGTCGCCGTCGCCGGGAAGTGGGGCGGCTCGGCGCTGGCGGCGCGGGTCGTCGGCCTCGAGTGGCGGGAGTCGATGGCGCTCGGGATCCTGATGAACACGCGCGGCCTGACCGAGCTGATCATCCTCAACATCGGCCTCGATCTCGGTGTCATCCCGCCGACGCTGTTCGCGATGTTGGTGATCATGGCGCTCGTCACGACGTTCATGACGACGCCGATCCTCTCGCTCATCTACCCGAACAACGAGCTCGAGGAGATGGTCGCTCGCGAGGCCGGCGAGGAGGAGGAGGCGGGCGAGGAGCGGCGCTGGCGGCTGCTCGTGTCGGTCCCGAGCCCGCAGCTCGGCATGGAGCTCGTGCACACCGCGATCCGTCTGGCGCGTGACGAGGGCGAGCGGGCGCAGATCATCCTGTTGCGCGTCGTGCAGCTCCCCGGGTCCGCCTACCGGGCGGGGCCGATCGTGCAGGAGTCGATGGTGCGGCGGGCGACCGAGCGGCTGCGTCCGCTGGTCGAGCTCGTCGAGGGCGCCGGGTACGAGGCGGTGCCGCTCGTCGTCCCGTCCGGCTCGGTCGGCGACGCCATCGAACGCGCCGTCCGCGACCGCACGCCGGACCTGACGCTGCTCGCGTGGCACCGCTCGCCGTGGGGTCGCCAGCTCCTCGGCGGCACCGTCGGTGACGTGCTGCGCCGCGCCGACGGCGACGTCGCCGTCCTCGTCGATCCCGCTCGCCGCGGTCTGCGCCTCTCGCGTGGGTCGCACATCGTCGTGCCGTACGGCGGTGGCTTCCACGAGGATGTCGGCGTCGACCTCGCGGCCCGCCTCGGTGAGGCGTCGGGCGCGACGATCACGCTGCTCGGCGCCGGCGGGGAGGACGAGGCGCGCGAGCTGGCCGAGAAGGCGGCGTCGGTCTACGAGTCGTCCGGCGTGTGGACCGAGGCGCTACCCGTCGAGGGCGACCTGCTCGCGGCCGTCGACCGCCAGGCCCGCGACGCCGACCTCGTCGTCCTCGGCGTGAGCGACAAGTGGGTCGAGGACAAGCACACGCTCGGGGCGCTGCGCGACGCCGTCCTCGCGCGCGCCGCGGCGCCGCTGCTCGTCGTCCGCCGCCACGGCCAGCGGCCGCGCCGGCTGCGGGGCCAGCGGGAGTGGATGGAGGAGCACGACAGCGGCCAGGTGCCCGCCGTCAGCGTCGAGGGTCAGGCCGGGGTCTCGATCAGGTCGGGCCGGTAGTCGGGGTGGGCGCTGAGCCAGTCGCTCAGCGCCCGCATCGACTGCTCGTTCTTCTTGTTGATGAACCCGTAGATCGGTCCCTCGAACCACTTCCACGGCGCCTTCGTGAGGTGGTACCGCTCCTCGAACTCGAGGCGAAGGCGGTTGGGTCCCAGCGGCGTG
The DNA here is from genome assembly GCA_035700105.1 of Acidimicrobiales bacterium. Lineage (GTDB taxonomy): Bacteria > Actinomycetota > Acidimicrobiia > Acidimicrobiales > DASSOZ01 > DASSOZ01. Next base: position 3,190 of record DASSOZ010000046.1, on the reverse strand, counting down.
AGGCGCAGCTTGCCCGTCTGGTCGTTGCCGCTGTCGCGGCTGATCATCGTGTACGTGTAGCCCCGCTCGGGCTCGACGTCGGACACGAGCTCGAGCGCCGAACCCTCGCGCCCGAACGGCATCTCGTAGATGACGCGGCGCAGGCGCCCGTTGTGGTGCTCGTCGCCGGGCCAGAGGACGTCGACGCGCTTCACCATCGGCGTGCACTCCGCCCACTTGTCGTAGTCCTGCATCAGCGCCCACAGCCGCGCCGGCGAGTGCGGCAGCTCGACGCTGTAGCGATGCTCCCTCATGCGGCGGCTACGCCACCCCGCTCCGCAGCGCGCCGACGGTGCACTGCTCCTTCGGGCGGACTGCGAAGGGGTCGTACCCGAAGATCCGCATCGCGTTGAGGTGCGTGATCTTGTCGATGTCGCCGTCGGGGACGCCGTCCATCATCTTGATCACGGCCTCGGGCGAGTTCGGCCACGTCGAGTCGGAGTGCGGGTAGTCGCACTCCCACGTGATGTTGTCGACGCCGATGCGGTGTCGTGCCTCGAGCCCGGCGGCGTCGGAGATGAAGCAGAACGTGAAGTGCTCGCGCGCCACCTGCGACGGCAGGCGGTCGCCGAAGTCCTGGTGCGTCCAGAAGCGGTGCTGCTGGTACACGTAGTCGATGCGCTCGAGCCAGTAGGGGAGCCAGCCGATCGAGCCCTCGCTGAGCGCGAACTGGAGGCGGGGGAACTTCCGCAGCACCTGCGACCACAGCAGGTCCGTTGCGGCCGACATCGCGTTGAGCGGCGTCATCGTGATGAGCACGTCGAACGGCGCGCCCTCCTTCAGACCGAGCATCGTCGACGACGACCCGATGTGGAGGCAGATGACGGTGCCGGTGTCCTGGCACGCGTCGAAGAACGGGTCCCAGTGGTCGGTGAAGATCGACTTCCAGCCGAGCGCGGCCGGGTCCTCGCTGAAGGTGACGGCACGGCAGCCCTTCTCCGCGACCCGACGCACCTCCTTGGCCATCTCCTCGGGCGACCAGATCGGCGGGACGGAGAGCGGGATGAACCGGCCGGGGTACGTGCCGCACCACTCCTCGATGTGCCAGTCGTTGTAGGCCTTCAGCATGGCGAGGCCGACGTCGAGATCCTTCGAGCGGCTGAACAGCTGGCCGGCGAACGACACGAACGACGGGAAGCACATCGACCCGAGGACGCCGTTGCGGTCCATGTCCTTGACCCGCTCGTGGATGTCGTAGCAGCCGGCGCGGATGTCGTCGTAGCGCGTCGGCTCGACGTTGTACTCCTCCGGCGGCCGGCCGGCGACGGCGTTGAGACCGATGTTCGGGATCTCGACGTCGTCGTAGACCCAGACGTCGGTGCCGTCCGCCTTCTTGACCGACTTCGGCGCCTTGTCGCGCATCGACGCCGGAAGGTGGTTGGCGAACATGTCCGGCGGTTCGACGGTGTGGTCGTCGACGCTGACGAGGATCAGGTCTTCGGTGCGCATTTCGTGTTCCCCCTCTGCGTGCGCGTTCTCTGACGTTAGCGTCAGGTTGCGGCTTCGACCCTTCGCCCAGCGGCGAGGAGCCGCTCCTCGCTGTTGGCCGGCCCGACGAGCTGCAGCGACGGCGGCACGGGTTGGGTCCGGTCCGTCGTGGTGACGGGCATGGCGAGCGCGGGGACGCCGGCGACGTTGATCGCCATCGTGAGGATGGCGCCGAGGACGTCGGCGGCGTGGTCGACGTCGGGCGGGAACGTGCGGAGCGTGGGCAGGGCGAGCAGGTCGACGTCGTGGTCGGCGAACGTGGCGGCGAGCTCGGCCTGCCACGCGCCCTGCGTGCGGCGCGCCGCGTGGGTCGCGTCCGTGACGTCGAACTGGCGTCCCATGTCGAGGAACGCGTTGACGTCGTCGCCGATGCGCTGGCGGTCGAGGCCGCCGTCCTGTGCGAGCGCCTCGGTGAACATGAGGCTGACGCCGGCCTGTTCGGCGTCCTGCCAGCCCGGCAGCTCGACGTCGACGACCTCGAACTCCGCTCGTCGCAGCGCGTCGTCGATGGCCTCGTCGATGCGGGGGTCCACGCCCTGGATGCCGCGGACCCGGCCGATGCGGCTCGGCGTGATCGGGTCGACGGCGAAGCCCGGTTCGAGCAGCTGCATGCCGAGGACGACGCCGGCGACGTCCCTCGCCATCGGACCGATCGTGTCGAGGCTGGTGCTGAGCGGCCACACGCCGTCGAGGCTGACGCGGCCCCACGTCGTCTTCAGCCCCGTCGTGCCGCAGCACGCCGACGGGATGCGGACGCTGCCGCCGGTGTCGCTGCCGAGCGCGACGTCGGCGTCGTCGTTGCCGACCGCCGCCGCGCTGCCGCTGCTGCTCCCACCCGGGATCGTGTGCCTGGCGCGCGGGTTGGGCGGTGTGCCGAACCACGGGTTGACGCCGGTGGCGCCGAAGGCGAGCTCGTGGAGGTTCGTCTTGCCGACGATGCGCAGTCGGTTGTCGTCGGCCAGTTGCCGGATGTGTCGGAGACAGGCGGCGTCCTCTGTTGCCGCCTGTGCGCTGTCGGCGACCGCTTTGCAGCCCGCGGTGGTCGGGGTGCCCTTCCAGTCGAGGAGGTCCTTGATCGCCACCCTCGGGCCCGTCGCGTTCGGTGGTGGCGTGAGCTTCGTGATGAACGTCGACATCGCGTCGTGCAGCCTTGCAGGTTGGGTTCGGTGTTCGTCGTTGGGCCCGGACGCCGCCGGATCCTCCCGACCGGTCCCCCCACGACGGGCTCCCACCGGTCGGGCCCCTCCGGCGGCGTCCTCCCCCCCTTGGGTGCCCCCTTTTGTGATTGCAGAAGCGGTCCGGCGGGCATCGAGCCCGCCCTCCCGCTCCCTCGTTGGTCGGGTCGGTTCGTGGCGTACGGTTGCTCGTTGCTTCCTTCCTCGCTGCGCGTGCGTCGCTCGCTCTACTCGTACGCCGCTCGTGACTGGTACTCGTGGGTGGCTGCTCGGTTGCCCGCCGATGGTGAGCTCGTGCTCGATGTCGGGGCCGGGACGGGCGCGCTCTGGCAGGTGGCGGCTCGCCGCGGGGTGGTGCTGTGCGACGTGTCGGCGTCGATGTGCAGCGAGCTCGCGTCGGTCGGCGCGGTCGTGCGGGCGTCGGGCGCGGCGTTGCCGGTTGCACCGGCGTCGGTCGACGGGGCGGTTGCGACGCACTCGCTCTACTG
>DASSOZ010000045.1:0-7059 GCA_035700105.1 Acidimicrobiales bacterium | reverse complement strand
TCCGCCGGAGTTCTGCCGTCGCTCGTGCCGCCAGCGCGCCTACGAATCCCGCCGTCGGTCGGCCGAGGTCGGACTGTCCGAGAACGAGCTCGTCGTCACCCGCCGCGAGCTCGACGAGCTGCGTGACGCGCTCTACGTCGTCGAGGCCGCCGTTGAGGACGTCGACCGGGATCTCGCCGACGCCGGTGACGATCCGGAGGAGGTCAGGCGAGCTCTGGCCTGGCTGCTCGACGCCGTGCGCCCCCTGCTGGCCGTCCGCCCATAATCCTCGTTATGTCAACTCGACCACGGGTCGAGCCATCGGTGGGTCGAGCTGTCTTCTACGGTTCGCCGACGAGGCGCTCGGCGCGCTCTCGGTGGCGCATCGTGTGGACCTTCACGACGGCGCCGTGGGCCGCGAGGCCGACGCCCCAGCCGAGCAGCGGGTAGAGGAACCACGGCTCCTCGCGGTCGGACAGCGCCCAGATGGCGACGAGCAGGACGTTGACGGCCACGTAGACGGCGAGGTGGATGAGGAAGCTGTCGCGAACCGCGCGGGCGCGGGATGCCTGAGCGTCCAGGTCCTCGCGGAGCGCAGCGCGTTCGAACGAGTCGCTCATGTTCTTCCTTTCGTCAACCGCTCGATCTGTTCGGCGGCGTCGTCCAAGACTCTTTCGAGATCGTCGACATCGACGTGTGCCACGAGCGGGCGCACTCGTGCGGCGAACCGGGCGAGGGCGGATTCGGCCGACGGGTTCGTCAGCCGGGTTCCGGTGCGTTGCTCCAACTGTTCGAGCCCAGGTCGCCGTCTCGAGAGCGCATCACGTCCGTCGTGCGAGAGCCGGTACACCCGCCGGTCGCCCTGGTCATCACCGACGATGAGGCGCTCGGCCTCGAGCGCGTTCAGTGCGGGATAGATGCTCCCCGGTGAGGCCTGGTAGGCCGGACCGAAACGCTCCTGAAGGTCGAGCATGAGTTCGTAGCCGTGCTTGGGGCGCTCGTCGAGGAGCGCCAGGAGTACGAGCGGCAGCTCGCCGGAGCGGAAGAAGCGGCGTGTGCGATCGGTCCTGGCTGTCATGTCGAAGCGTTACGAACTATATATCGAAACCTTACGAAAGACCAGCCGGGCGTCGTGTCGCGTGATCGAACTGGGACGGCACCTTCCGGCCTCCCGAGCGCGTGCTCGTCATGCGCAGTGGTTTACTTCGCGGGCGCGGTGCCGATATCCGAGCTGAGGAACAGACGGTCGGAGGCGAGGCACCGGATGCAAGCGGCGGAGCGGATCACGGTGGTCGTGGCCGACGACACCGAAGACATTCGCGACCTCGTCACGTTGTCGCTGGACATCGACGGGCGTTTCACGATCGTCGAGCAGGTCGGCGACGGCCGCGCCGCAGTGGACGCTTGCCTGCGCCATCAGCCCGACGCCATCGTCCTGGACCTCGCCATGCCACACCTGAGTGGCCAGCGGGCGATGCCGCTCATCGCTGCCGGCTCGCCGGCCACGGCGATCGTCGTCTATTCGGCGTACTACACCGCCGACGAAGTGACGGCGCTGATGGGCGCCGGCGCTGATGCGGTGGTGTCCAAGACGGCGCGGCCGGTCGAGCTTGCTGACACCGTGGCGGCCGCTGTCGCCTCCCGCCACGCATGACCGACCGCGCCGTCCGCGCGTCGTCGCGAACGCCGCAGCCGCTACTCGGAGGTACCGGCGGCCGCGCCGCGGAGCTCGTCGACGTGGTCCTCCCACGCCGAATGCACCCGCTGCGGCGGGACGAGCTCGCTGCGCCATCCGCACGAGCACACGGCACGGAAGAACGGATCGTCTCCGGTGCCCAACATCTCGGACTTCTCCTGACGGTGCCGCCACGGCATGGGGCCCAGGGTGGCGCGCGGCGCGACGCTCGCGCCTCGGCCGTTCGGAGATTCAGCGGGGCCGGTCGGCGGATCGCAGGTCGCCCACGGTGACTGCTCCGGCAGCGTCCGAATCCGCGGCGGTACCCGTCACTTCGTGCCGACGACGCACCGGGCCAGGCCCGGGACCCGGACGGCACCGCCGTCCTCGAACGCCCGGACGGCGGCGATGGCACTCGCCCGGATGCGCCGGCGCCCCTCGTCGTCCACCTGTCGCAGGGCGGCAACGGCGAGCGACACGTGCTCGCTCATCATCTCCCAGTACTCCTCCGGTGAGCCCGTCACCAGCTCGACGTCGACGTCCCACTCGTCGACGTCACGCAGCCCGGCCGAGGCGCAGAGCGCGCTGACCGCTCCGGGTGCCGCGAACCGGTACATGTTCGGCCCGTCCGGGTCCGCCGGCGGCACCGCCACCTCCGTGGCGATCGCCTGCATGAGGATCGTCGTCCACGGGTTCCGATCAGGCTCGATCCACACGGACGCGCACAGCCGCCCGCCCGGTCGCAGCACGCGCACGAACTCGCCCGTCGCCGATGCGGCGTCGGGGAAGAACATGTAGCCGAAGCGGACGGACACGCTGTCGAACGTGCCGTCGGCGAACGGCAGGTCGTCGGCGCTGCACACCTTCGTCTCGATGTTGGTGATCCCGGACGCGGCGGCGCGTCGGGCGGCTACGTCGAGCATCTCCGGCGTCAGGTCCGTGAGCACGACGCGACCACGCGGCGCCAGTCTCGCGATGCTGAGCCCCGGCTCGCCCGTGCCCGAGGCGATGTCGAGGTGGCGCTGATCGCCGGCGATGGACAGCCGCTCGATCATCGCATCGCTCACGGGACCGAGCTGGTCCATGATCACCGAGTCCCACTTCTCCCAGCCCGTGGACAGCCCGGCCCACGTCGCCCTCTGACCGTTCCGGATCTCGTCGGCGCTCGCCATCGGCGGTGATCTTCTCAGCCGAGCGGTGTGCGCACGTCGAAGAGCGTCCGTGACGTCGTCGAGCGGAAGAGGGACTCGAACGAGCGCACCGTCATGCCCCGCGGTGCCCCTCGGCCCGGGCCACCGCGCGCATGCGGCGACACTCCGCGTCACTCATGTGCGGATCACGCACCTTCCACGTCACGACGTCGTCCAGCACCCGCCGAGCGGCGGCCACGACGTCGGGCGGCAACGCGGAGAGGAATCCGCCGAGGAACATCGCACGGCCCCGGCCCATCACCGCGGCCTTCACCCGCCCGAACGGCAACTCGCCCGACGCGACGAGCACCCACGCGAGCGCCACGTCGACGGCGCCGTCACCCGCCCGCGCGTTCGCCCAGTCGATGACGACCGGGCCCCGCCCGCTCATCATCACGTTGAGCGGGTGCAGGTCGAGGTGCACGACACGACCATCGGCACCACCACCCATGGGCGCGGGAGCGAGCCACGGCGGTGCGGGCAGGTCGTGGAGGCGGCGGTGCAGGTCGGCGAGGACCCGGCCGTGCCGGCGCAGCGACCACGGACGGCGACTCATCGACTCGACCATCGACGGCCCGTCGATGCGCGACATCACGATCTCGGTCCCGTCATCGCTGACGGACTCGATCGCCGGCACCGGGTACCCGCACGAACGCACGTAGTCCATGGTGCGCGCCTCGGCCGCGAGGGAGCGCCCGTCACGAGCCCGGCGGAGCACGAGGCCGGGACCGTGGTCGAAGATGTCGCTGTCTCGCCCCGACGCGACGAGGCGCCCCGACTCCCCCATGGTCCACGACGCTACAAACGAGGAGACCGCATGCCCGCGATGACCCGCGTGGAAGCCGCCGTCTGCCGCAGCCGCCCGTGGCGGACGTTCACCGGCCGCGTGGTCCTCCCGTGGGCGTTGCAGGGCTTCGAGCCCGACGGCCACATCCTCGAGATCGGCGCCGGCAGCGGCGCGATGGCCCACGAGGTGCTCGCCCGGCACCCGGGTGTGACGATGACCGTCACGGACTTCGACCCCGACATGGTCCGAGCCGCTCGAAGCCGGCTCGCCGACTTCGGCGACCAGCGGGTCACGGCGCGACACGCGGATGCAACCGCACTCCCCTTCGCCGACGGGACGTTCGACGCGGTCTTCAGCTGGATCATGCTCCACCACACCCTCGAGTGGGAGAAGGCGCTGAACGAGGCCGTCCGGGTCGCGCGCGCCGGCGGGCACGTCGTGGGTTACGACCTCCTGTCCACCCGGCCGCTGCGGCTGGTCCACTCGAGCGGCGGCGGCGACAGCGCCCACGTGCGCATGATGCGGCTCGCCGAGTTGCGCGCTGCGGTTGCGACGATGAAGGGCATCGACGAGGCGATCCTCACGCCGAGCGTCGGCGGCGTCGCCGTGCGCTTCCTCCTCCGCACGGCCTCGACCATCTGACCCAAATGCCCCGGTCGACATCGGTCGAATACGGGCACACACTCGACTCGCAGAAGGGGGATCGGAGCGTGGCGGCTCCGGACACGTGGACGGCCGCGCTCCCATGAGCAACGGGGGGAAGCACGGACATGTATCTCTTCTCGCGCACGGCGCGCCTGCAGGCCGGGCGGACCCGGGAATCGATGGCGTGGGCCGTCGGCATCACCGAGAAGGTCAACCAGATCACGAGCCTGAACGTCGGCCTCTGGACCACGGCGCTGTCGCCGGGGGTCGGCACCCTGTCGTGGTCGACGGTCGTCGAGAACCTCACGCAGCTCGAGGACGCCGAGGCCAAGCTCATGGTCGACGACGGCTACGTCGACCTGGTCGACCAGGGGGCGCAGTTCTCGAGCGGCGAGGCCGTCAACGACCTCGTCGGTCAGATCGTCTCGGGCGAGCTCGACCCGGCGCGCCGACCGACGCACGCCGCCGTCGTGTCGGCGACGCTCGCGCCCGGCGGGTTCGCCAAGGGCGTCGAGGCCGGCATCGAGATCGCCGACCGGGCGACCAAGCTGAGCGGCCTGCCGACGGTGTTCATGATCGCGTCGACCGGCGAGTACGGCGGCGTCGCGTGGCTCACCACCGCGTCGTCGCTCGAGGAGCTCGAACGCGGCGAGCAGGCGACGAACGGCGACCCGGAGTTCATCCGCTACATCGACGAGGTCGCGTCGAAGGTCTACCAGGCGCAGGGCACGACGCAGACGCTCTTCCGCCGCCTCGTCTAGCAGGCTGGAGTCGTCGGCAGCCTGCTACGACCAGAACCACTCGTCGAACCGGCGTACGGCGCGCGGCCGAGCGCGGCTGCGCGTCGTCGCCGGGAACCACGCCAGTTCGCGGCCGGCGCCGTACGTCGCGCGCGCCGAACGGCAGCGGACGCCTCGCAACCCGGCTTCGAACGCGGCGACACCGACCGTGCGGCAACGCTCGTGTGACACGATCCGTCCCCGCCGGTCGAGCGGGTACGACGCCGGTAGCCCCGCAGCGCGTACCCCGGCCGGTGTGTGCACGTCGGCGACGCGCTGCGCGCGCGGCAACAGCGCCTCGACGAGGACCGGGCCGGTGTCGGCGCGCAGGTCCTCGGGGCCGTACGGCATCGCCGCGAGGAAGAGCTGCAGGTTGATGCGCGCGGTGACCACGTCCTCGTTCAGGTAGAGCACGGGGAAGCTCGCCGGCGGGTTCCACCGGCCGCCCGATCGAGCCGCGAACCCGGGATCGAGCGGGTCGGACCACGCCGGGTCGGCGACCCGCAGCCACGGATGGCCGTCGGCGAGCAGCTCAGTTCGCACCGGACGACACGGCGGCGAAGTCGAACATCGCCCGCACCGCATCGAGCGCGGCACCCGGATCGACGGACGCAACGTCGAGCAGACTTCGGCCGCCGGTGACGGCGGCGGGACGGCGTACGACAGCCGGGATGCGCTCGCGCCGCAGGTACCGCACGAGCAGATCGGTCGCCGCACCGAGGTCAGCCACGGCGACGGAACGTTCGGCGGGCACGCCCGACCGCAACCACTTTCCCACCGCCTGCCGCGACACGCCGAACATCCGGGCGGCGTCGGACTGGCTCAGGTCCCACACCGCGAGCACCTGCTCGAGCTCGGACGCGCCGAGGCGACGGTCGAGCTCGTCGCCGAAGCGGCGGACCCACCGGGGCGACCGCGCCTCGAGCAGCAGTGCCGCGGCGCGCTCGGGCCTCCGCTCCCCTGCCCACGCGGCGTCTCCGGTCGTCACGTACCGATTGTACCGCAACCATTTGTCAACCACCGGCGACGGTGTGGACCGAACGGGCGCGTTGCGCCGGCACAGTCGTACGCTGTGCGGTCGATGGGGGCTCTCACGGTGGACGAGATCATCGCCCGGTGCCGTACCGCGCTCGGCGAGACGACACCAGCGCTGGCGGTGCGAGATGTGCTCGACGAGTTGGTCGCGGCGCCGCCGGCGTTGTCGGCCGCGCTCGGGCCGGTGACAGCCGGCGGTATCACGCCGCTTCATGTGTCGGACGACCTCACCGTGCTGCACGTGGCGTGGACGCCGGGCATGCGTCTCTACCCGCACGAGCACCGCATGTGGGCCGTCATCGGGCTGTACGGCGGGCAGGAGGACAACCGCTTCTTCCGCCGTGCGGCCGAGCCTCGTGCGGCGCTCGAGCCGTCGGGCGGGCGTGACGTCACCGCGGGCGACGTCCTCGTGCTCGGCGACGACGTCATCCACTCGGTGGCGAACACGCGGCGCGAGTTCGCCGTGGCCCTCCACGTGTACGGCGGCGACTTCTTCACGGTCGACCGCTCGGAGTGGGACTTCGACGGTCGCGGCGAGCGGCAGCGCGACCTCGACCGCACGCGCGGGCTCTTCGCCGAGGCGAACGAGCGGTGGCGCGCCGAGGGTCAGGCGTCGGGCGACGCCGCGCCGTCGAGCACCGACCGCAACGCCTGAGCGGCGCCGAGCAGCCCCGCCGACTCGTACGGCACGACGATCTTCGCGTTGTCGCTGTCGGCGAACTTGGCGAGCGCGTCCAGCTGCAGGATCGCGACGAGCGTCGGGTCGGGTGACGCCGCCTTGATCGCGCCGTAGACCGTGGCGATCGCCTGCGAGCGCCCTTCGGCCTCGAGGATCGCCGCCTGGCGCGCCCCCTCGGCGCGGAGGATGGCCGCCTGACGTTCGCCCTCGGCCGACTTGATCGCCGCCTGGGCGTCACCGTCGGCGACGTTGATCGCCGACTGTTGCTGTCCCTCCGACTGCAGGATGCG
>DASSOZ010000044.1:0-2021 GCA_035700105.1 Acidimicrobiales bacterium | reverse complement strand
GAGGCGACGACGACGCTCGTCGACCGCCTCCGTCACGACGTGCTGCCACGCGCCGAGCGGGGCGCGGACCTGGACGTCGCGGTCACCGGGTCGGTCGCCATCCAGGCCGACTTCGCCGACTACCTCGCCAAGCGGCTCCTCGTGTTCTTCGCCGTCGTGCTGTCGCTGTCGTTCCTGCTGCTGATGGTCGTGTTCCGGTCGGTGCTCGTCCCGCTGAAGGCCGTGGTGATGAACCTGCTCTCGATCGGCGCCGCGTACGGCGTCGTCGTCGCGCTCTTCCAGTGGGGCTGGGGCGAACCGGTCCTCCACGTCGCCGGCGCACCCGTCGAGCCGTTCATCCCGATGATGCTGTTCGCCATCGTCTTCGGCCTCTCGATGGACTACGAGGTGTTCCTGCTCTCGCGGGTGAAGGAGGAGTGGGATCGCACCGGCGACTCGCACCTCTCCGTCGCCGACGGACTCGCGGCGACGGCGCGCGTCATCTCGGCCGCCGCCGCGATCATGGTGTTCGTGTTCGGCAGCTTCCTGCTCGAGCACGACCGCGTGGTGAAGCTGTTCGGCACGGGGCTGGCGACGGCGGTGCTGCTCGACGCCACCATCGTCCGCATGTTGCTGGTGCCGGCGACGATGGAGTTGCTCGGTGACCGCAACTGGTGGCTTCCCGGGTGGCTCGATCGACTGCTGCCCCGCATCGACGTCGAGGGACCGATGCACGACCTCGCCGACGACACCGACGAGAGCGGCGACCGCCCACTCGAACCGGTGTCGTAGGTCGGCGCGTTGTCCCCGGGCGACATCGTCCTCGTTGCCGCCGCCGGACTGGCATGCGGCGTGATCAACACCGTCGCCGGCGGCGGCTCGCTGATCCTGTTCCCTGCGCTCCTGGCGACGGGCATGCCGACGCTCGCCGCCAACGTGACGAACTCGCTCGGCACGTGGCCCGGATACCTGGGCGGTGTCGTCGGTTTCCGGCGCGAGATCGACGAGCTGCGCCACCACCTGCGCCCGTTCCTCGTCGCCAACATCCTCGGGTCGACGACGGGCTGCGTGCTGCTGCTCGTGACGCCGGGCGACACGTTCGACGTCCTCGTGCCGTGGCTCGTGATCTTCGCCGCGCTGCTGACGGCCGTGCAGCCGGAGGTGAAACGGCGGGCGCTCGCATCCGGACGGGTCGACGGCGGGTCGCCGGGCATGTTGTCGATCGGCGCGGTGTTCCTCGCCACGATCTACGGCGGGTACTTCGGCGCCGCGCTCGGCGTCATCCTCATCGGCGTCCTCGGCCTCACGATCCACGAGACGATGCAGCGCGTCACCGCGCTGAAGACGGTGCTCTCGCTGCTCGACGCGACAGTGAGCGTCGTCATCTTCGGGCTGTTCGGCCCGGTCCGCTGGGTCGCCGTCGCCGTGGCCGCGCCCACGACGCTGATCGGCGGCTACCTCGGCGCCGCCGTCGCCCGTCGCCTCGACGAGAACGTGCTGCGCGCGTCGGTCGTCGCCTTCGGCATCGCGGTCGGCATCTACCTTTTCTTCCGGTGACGACGGACGTCTACGTGGAGAGCGGCCCGAAGAAGGTGTTCGCGTGCGCGCTCGAGTGGCCGGGCTGGGCGCGGTCGGGCAAGACCGAGGACGACGCCCTGCGCACGCTGGCCGAGTACGCCGAGCGGTACCGGCCGGTCACCGAACGGGCGGGCGTGCGGTTCCCGAAGTCGGCCGGCGACGACCTGCGCGTCGTCGAACGGGTGGAGGGATCGTCGTCGACCGACTTCGGCGTGCCGGCCGCACTCGACGTGCGGGCGGACCAACGGGCACTGACGAAGGCGGCAGCGGGCCGGCTCGCCGATCTCGTCGACGCGGCGTGGGCGTACTTCGACGACGTCGCCGCCGGCGCGCCGGCCTCGCTCCGGAAGGGGCCGCGCGGCGGCGGGCGCGACCGCGACGCCATCGTCGAGCACGTGCACAACGCCGTCGCGGCCTACGGCAACAAGATCGGCGTGCGCCCCGTCACCCACGACGCACTGCTC
>DASSOZ010000043.1:0-46714 GCA_035700105.1 Acidimicrobiales bacterium | reverse complement strand
TTCGCTGGTGCACCGCGGTCGCCGGCGACCCGGCCGCGCTGGCGCCACCGCCGCCGGATGCCGACGTCGACCCGCGCCTCGCCCACCTGTTCCCCAGCGTGTGGGAGCGCTCGTTCACCGAGGCGCGCCGGGCGTCCATCGCCGTCCCGGTGCTGGCGATCGAGACGCCGGCGTCGCCGACGCCAGCCTCCGAGGTCGACGACCGCCTCAAGGCGTTCTCGGGCCCCGGACAGCGCATCGACATCGCCGAGCGAACCGCGGAGGCGGTGATCGCCTCCGGCGCCCTGAACTTCCCGTTTTGACAGCAGGAGCGCACCCGTTTCGGGTGGGCTCCTGCTGTCAAAACGCTCGGGTCGAGCGGGCTCATCCGGTGTACGTCACGATGGAGATGACGGCGCGGTCGATGGCGTCGCGGCACGACGCGGTCGAGCGGCAGCCGGCGAGCTCGAACGAGAACGCCACCCGCCGGCCGGACGCCGTCGTCGTGTAGCCGGCGAGGGTCGACACCCCGTCGAGCGAGCCGGTCTTGGCGAAGACCTTCCCGGCCGCGGGCGTGGCGCAGAACCGCTGCTGGAGCGTGCCGTCGCCGCACGCGAGCGGCAGCGAGAAGCGGATGTAGTCGGCGACCGGGGTGCGCGAGACGTTGATCAGCCAGTCGACCTCGTGCCACGGCGCGGCGCGGTCGTGCAGCGACAGCCCGGACCCGTCGGCCGTCTGGCCCGGACCCATTCCGAACGACGCCGCCGTGCGCCACACGACCGCGATCCCGCCGTTCGTCGACGCGTCGCCGGCGGTGCGGCCGAGCTCCTTGAGCAGCACCTCGGCGTAGGTGTTGTTCGAGTCCTTGAGCATGCGGCCCACGAGCGCGGCGAGCGGTGCCGAGTCGTGCGACACGACGAGGTCGCCGGGTGACGCCGGCGCCGGGCCGAGCGCGTTCGGACCGGCGATCGTGACGCCGGCGCGATCGAGCGCGACACGGAAGCGGTCGAGGTTCGGGACCGCCGGGTTCTGCAGGTAGGCCGCGTCGCGGCGCCAGCGGTTGCCGTCGACCAACAGTGACGACAGCGGCGCGACCTCGTCGCCGAGCCACCCCGGCTTCCACCCCGGCGCGCTGCGGGCGCGGTCCCAGCGGGTGTCGTCGACGTACAGCCAGCCGCCGATGCGGCGGATGCCGGCGTTGGCGACCTCGAACGCGAGCCGCTGCAGGTCGTCGCCCACGAGCGTCGGGTCGCCCCCGCCGACGAGCACGAGGTCGCCGTTCACGGTGCCGTCGGCCAGGACGGGCCCCGTGGCGCGGACCTCGGTGCGGAAGCGGAAGTCGGTGCCGAGCACGAGCAGCGCGGTCGCGCCCGTGTAGAGCTTCTGCGTCGACGCCGGCGGCAGCATCGTCAACGCGTTGACGTCGACGGCGCGGCCGAGGCCGTCCACGTCGACCCCGGCGGCCGTCTGCGCCGCGGTCGAGCCGCGCAGCGCGGCCAGGACACGGGCGCGCAACGCGGCGTCGTCGGCGTGCGCGGCGTCCGGTGCACCGGGCACGAGTGACAGCACGGCGGTGATCGCCGCGCCCGCGGAAGCGAGGATCCGCCGCCCTCTCGTCATGACGTCCTACCCCTGGGTCGCCCTGGCCCGGGCCCACCGGTAGTCGGGCTTGCCCGACGGGGACCGGACCACCTCCTCCACCAGCACGAGCGAGCGGGGCACCTTGTAGCCGGCGAGGTGGCGCCGGCAGTGCGCGGCGAGCTCGTCGACGTCGAGGTCCGACGCGTCGGCGCCGTCACGCGGCTGCACGACGGCGGCGACCCGCTCACCCCAGCGTTCGTCGGGCACACCCACCACGACGGCATCGAACACCGACGGATGAGCCTTGAGCGCCGATTCGACCTCCTCGGGGAAGACCTTCTCGCCGCCGGTGTTGATCGACACCGAGCCCCGCCCGAACACCGTCACCGTGCCGTCGGCCTCGAGCGTGGCGAGATCGCCGGGGACCGCCCACCGCACGCCGTCGACCGTCGGGAACGTGCGCGCCGTCTTCTCGGCGTCGTTCCAGTAGCCGAGCGGGATGCGACCGCGGCGGGCGAGGCGACCGACGACGCCCGACCCGGGCTCGACCGGACGGCCGTCGTCGTCGAGCACCGTCGTCTGCGCGTCGACGGCAAAACGTGGCGGTCCGTCGGACGTCTCGCCGGCCGCGACCATGCGCCCCTGGCCCCCGGTCTCGGACGCGCCGAACCCGTCGATCACGATCGTCGCCGGCAGCTGCTCGTTGAGCGCGGCCTTCACCGACGGCGACAGGATCGCCCCGCCCGACAGGATCGCGGTGAGCGCCGACAGGTCGGGCGCGTCGCCACCCATCACCTTGCGGGCCGCGAGCGCGTCGACGAGCGGTCGGGCGAACGCGTCGCCGACGATGACGAGGAACGACACCTGCTCGTCGGCGACGACTCGCAGCACGTCGGCGGGCTCGAATCGCCGCGCGCTCGACAGCACGACGGTGCCGCCGGCGAAGAACGTCCAGAACGCGACCCAGTGCGCGGTGCCGTGCATCAGGGGGCACGCCGGGAACGTCCGCCCGCCACCGTTGCGGGCCGAGTCGGCGATGAGCTCGGGCTTCGCGATGCCTGGCCCACCCGGGTCACCGCCCTGCAGCGCGCCGAAGAAGATGTCCTCCTGGCGCCACATGACACCCTTCGGCATGCCGGTCGTGCCGCCGGTGTAGAGGATGTAGAGGTCGTCCGACGAGCGCTCGGGAAAGTCCCGCACCGTCGACGCGTCGCGCAACGCCGACTCGTACTCGTCACCCTTGGCGATCGTCACCCCCAGCAGCGGGAGGTCGGCGCGGATGTCGTCGAGGACCGGCGCGAAGTCGGCTTCGTGGATCACCGCCCGGCACCGGCTGTCGTCGAACAGGTAGCGCAGCTCGTCGGCGACGTAGCGGTAGTTCACGTTGATCGGGACGGCTCGCAGCTTGAACGCCGCGAGCATCCCCTCGAGGTACTCGACGTCGTTGTGCAACCACAGCCCGACGTGGTCGCCGGCACTGATGCCGCGGTCGGCGAGCGCGTGGGCGAGGCGCGTGGCGCGCTCGTCGAGCTCGGCGTACGTGAAGCGCCGCTCTCCGCACACGAGCGCCTCGCGCTCGGGCACGGTGTCGGCGACGCGTTCGAACAGGTCGGCCAGGTTGAAGTTCATCTCGTCTCGGTGGGGAACTGCGGATCCATGTCGTGGAGGGTCTCGATCAGGATCCGGCTCACGGCCCAGTTTCGGTACCACTTGTGGTCGGCGGGGACGACGTACCACGGCGCGGCGTCCGTCGACGTCTCCGCGATGGCCTCCTCGTACGCCGAGCGGTAGTCGTCCCACCGCTTGCGCTCGACGAGGTCCTGGTCGTTCCACTTCCAGCGCTTCTCGGGCGTGTCCCGGCGGGCGTCGAAGCGCTCCTTCTGCTCGTCCTTCGAGATGTGCAGGTAGAGCTTCACGACCCGGGTGCCGGCGCGCGTCAGGCCGTCCTCGAAGGCGCGGATCGTCTCGTAGCGCGGGCGCCACGTCTGCTCGGGGACGAGCTCGTGCACGCGCACGACGAGCACGTCCTCGTAGTGGCTGCGGTTGAAGACGCCGATCTCGCCCTTGGCCGGCGTGACCTTGTGCACGCGCCAGAGGAAGTCGTGGTCGAGCTCGTCCTCGCTCGGCTTCTTGAACGACGTGACACGGATGCCCATCGGGTTGGCGCCGCGGAACACGTGCTTGACCGTGCCGTCCTTGCCCCCGGCGTCCATCGCCTGGAGCACGACGAGCAGCGCCTGCTCGCGTTCGGCCCACAGCCGCGCCTGCAGGTCGCGCAGCTCGTGGCGGAGGTCCTTGAACGTCGCCTTCGTCGCGTCCTTGTCGCCCTCGCCGGGCGCGCCGTCGGTGCTTCCGGGGTCGATCGTCGTGAGGTCGACGGTCGATCCCGGCGCGACCCGCCAGCGCTCCGACTCGCTCACGCGTGCTGCAGCTCGGCGGCGAAGTGGCGTGCGGTGAGCGGCTCGCCGGTGGCGGACTCGACGAGGTGGTCCCAGCGCAGCGACGCGCCCGGGCGGAACACCCGGTCGACGAGCCAGGCGCCGGCCTTCGCGCTGTTGACGAGGCCACCGGCGTCGCGCTCGAGCGCCGCCTGGAGCTGCGACGCGAACAGCTCGCCGTACAGGTAGTTCTGGTAGTAGACGGGCGCGACGGCGAGGTGGATCTTCGCCGCCCAGTCGGGGGCGTGGCGGCCGTCGGGGCGGGTGATGCCCTGGTAGCGCTCGACGAGGTCCCACCACCGGGTGTCGTGGTCGCCGTCGGGATCCTGGTAGAGCGACCGCTCGAACGTGCACATGACGAGCGCCCACCGCGCGAACACGAGGGCACGAGCGCGGCGGCCGCCGGCCAGCGGGCCGTCGAGCGCACGCGTCGCCTGCGGGTCGAGGCCCTTGATCTGCTGCCACCAGCGAGCGTCGCGGGTGAGGCGACCGAGCAGCATCGCCACGGCCTCGGTGGTGAGCATGTGCGCGGGGGAGTGCAGGAACCACGGCAGCGTCGTGTCGATGGAGACGTCGTACGCGGCGTGGCCGAACTCGTGCAGCATCGTCTCCATCCACCGCTCGTTGGCGACGATGTTGCAGAGGACGCGGACGTCGCCGGCGCGGTCCATGTCGATGCAGAACGCGTGCTGGCACTTGTTGTCGCGTCCGTACAGGTCGCTGCGGGCGAGGACGTCGCGGATGTCGATGCCGAGCCCGTCATAGGTGCGGACGGTGAGCAACTCCGGGTCGTCCTCGCCGACGAGCGCGTCGAGATCGGCACCGTCGAGCTTCGGCGGCTCCTGGAAGAACGGGTCGTCGTAGTGCCACGGACGCAGGTCCGCGGCGGTCCTCAGCCCGAAGCGGGCGACGCGCTGCGTGTCCTGCTCCTGCTTCCACTCGGCGAAGGGGGCGTCGGTGAGCCGCGCGACCTCGTCGAGCGTCTGCACGAGGCGGTCGGGGTCGAGCTCACTCAGCTGGAGGCTCAGCGTCCAGTGGTCGGCTGCGCCGAGCTCGCGGGCGGCCTCGTTCCGCAGCCGCACGAGCTCGCGGACGTCGTCCGCCACCCGCGCGCCGACCTCCTTCGACGCCTCCCACGCCTTGCGGCGGAGCTCGGCGTCGTCGGACGTCTTGAGGATCTCGGCGATGCGGTTGTCGTCGACCTTCGCGCCGTCGATCTCGCCGCGGTGGGTGTTGAAGCGGCTCTCGACAACCGTCTCGAGCTCGACGAGTCGCTTGCGCACATCGGGGTCGAGCTGGTTCGGAAGCATCTGCGCCCGGATGAGGCCGAGCGCCCGGTCGGTCGGTCGCTGCCGCGCGGCGGCGTCGACGCGCTCGAACAGCTCGCGGTCGGCGAGGACGTCTCTGAGTTGCAGCTCGACCTCTTGTCGGCGCCGTTCGTTGTCGGGCGACGCGTGCGTGTTGAGCGCCCACCAGGTGTGCGAGAGCTCGGTCTCGAGCGGCCGGACGCGGCCCTCGACCTCCGCGACGAGGTCGGTCATTCGTAGTAACGGAGCAGGACTTCGGCGACGGCGGCCGGCTTGTCCTTGCCCTCGACCTCGAACGTGACCTCGTACGTGAGCTGCACGCCGCCGGGGACGTCCTCGAGGTTCGCCAGGGTGGCGCCGGCCCGCAGGTTTGCGCCGACGGGGACGGGCGACGGGAACCGCAGCTTGTTGAGCCCGTAGTTCACGCCCATCTTGAAGCCCTCGACCCGCACGATCTTGCCGAGCGTCATCGGCAGGAGGCTCAGCGTGAGGTAGCCGTGGGCGATCGGGCCGCCGAAGGGGCTCTCCTTCTTCGCCCGCTCGACGTCGACATGGATCCACTGGTGGTCGCCGGTGGCGTCGGCGAACTGGTTCACGCGCTCCTGGGTGATCTCGAGCCAGTCGCTGTACCCGAGGTGCTCGCCGACCTTCGTCTTCAGCTCGTCCCTGCTGATCGTCGTCGTCATGGCCGGGACTGTACGTCCGCGCCGGCGGACGCCGTCCAGCCCCGACCGTCCTCTTCCTTTCAGGAACTTCGTCGGATACGAGTTGGCCGATTCAGTCGTATTGGGAAAAAGATTTCCCACGTAGCGTGATGAAAGGGACTAGATCAAAAGAACTAGTCGCGGTACGTTCGCTTAGGAAGCTCAAGACCGCGAACAACGGCGCCTTCTCACACTTCTGCTCCTCGGCTGGGCAACGTTCAACTCCAGGTCACTTCCAGGCGGGTTCCAAAATCGACGGAAGGGAGTAGCACATGAAGCGACGGGGTCTCCCGTTGGTTCTCTCTGTGCTCGTGGTCGCGATTCTGACGATCCCGGGCATCGCATTGGCAGGTAGTGACAATGGGACGGGCAACGCCTGTCCGCCGCCCACGCCGCGGTCGACGAACTCACCGCCGCCGGGCTGTGGGACCGACAACGGCACCAACGGCACCAACGGTGGCACGAACGGCACCAACGGTGGCACGAACGGCACCAACGGCACCAACGGCGGGACCAACGGGTCCACGACCAACGCGTGCCCGCCGAACAGCCCCGGTACGGACAGCTCGCCGCCTCCTGGCTGTGGCCACTCGACGTCCGGCACGAGCACGTCGGGTACGTCGACCTCCGGCACGAGCACGTCGGGCACGTCGACCTCCGGCACGAGCACGTCCGGTACGAGCACGTCGGGGACGAGCACGTCGGGTACGTCGACCAGCGGCGCCGACCCGTGCTCGATCGCCGCGGGTGACGGCGGTCTCACCGGCGGTGGGACGATCGCGCAGCAGGCCTACGACGGCGGCCTGAGCGCCCTGCCCATCGTGCAGGATCCCGACGCCGACGGTCCGCTGTCGAGCCAGATCTACGCTGCCGGCAACGGCACCCCTGGCGAGCAGCTCACCGACGAGATCGCCTGCCTGGTGAACCTGCCGATCCTCGATCTCTGATCGAGCGCACCACTCGTACGAAGGGCCGGGTTCGTCCCGGCCCTTCGTCGCGCCCGAGGCAGGATCACGCCGGGGATGCGACCAATTAGTCGCCATGGGGGCACGGGCGGGGAGGTGGACGGGAGCGGCGCTCGGCGCACTGGCGCTCGTCGCGCTCGCGACGGCGTGCGCCGACTTCGGTGACCCGACCGCGGCGTCGCCGGCCACGACCGTCCCGTCCTCGGTGCTCCACCTCGGCGAGAACGTCCGCACCGGGTCGGGCAACGTCGTCGCCGTCCTCGACTACGAGCTGCCCGCCGCGGGGGCGCCGAACCGACGTGTCGCCGCCGCGCTCGTCGAAGCGTGCGCGGGCGCAACCGCGGCCGAGAACACCGGTGTCAGCCCGGCGTTCTTCCGTCTCGAGCTCGACGACCACCGGGGCGTGCCACCGCGCGCGCCGACGCGGGAGCCGGCCCTCGCGGGCGAGCGACTCCACCGCGGCGACTGCGCGCGCGGTTGGGTGTCGTTCCAGCTCTCGAGCGGCGACGTCGTCCGCTACGTCACGTTCCGTGGATCGTCCGTCGCGAAGTGGGATGTCGCCCGATGAGGAGTCCGCAACAACAGCTCGAAGAGACGCCGTGGGGGCGCGCGCTCCTCACCGGGGTGATCGGGTTCCTGCTGCTCACGCTGCTCGCGACGAACCTGCCCGGGAGCGAGCTGCGCCACCAGCTCGAGCGCCTGGTGTCGCCGGTGCGTGACGGCCTCGGCCTCGACCAGGCATGGGGCGTGTTCGCGCCGAACCCGCGCCGTCAGACGCTGCGCCTCGAGGCCGAGCTCGAGTACGCCGACGGCACCGTCGGCATCTGGCATCCGGGCGACGGCGACCGCTTCTTCTCGGTGTACCGCGACTACCACTGGCGCAAGTGGCAGGAGTGGGCGCACGGCGACGCGAACAAGCTCCTGTGGGTCTCGGTGTCGCGATGGCTGGCGCGCTCGTACACGCGACACGGCAAACACCCGGTCCGGGTCACGCTCGTGCGGTACTGGCGTGATCTCCCCGCTCCCGGTGAGGACGCCGGGGCGGCCAACCGCTGGCGCAGTTATCCGTACTACACGCTCGAGGTGACGCCGCAGGTGCTGGGAGCGCACACGTGATCGACGACCCGCGTCCCGGCTGGCGCTCGTTCTGGTTCGAGCCGACGTCGACGTCGACGCTCGCGCTGTTCCGCATCGCGCTCGGCCTGCTCCTGGTGGCGTGGACGCTGTCACTCGGGCCCGATCTCGGCGCGTTCTTCACGAACCACGGCTTGCACGCGCCGCCGAACTCGCACGGGTGGCTGTGGAACCTGTTCGAGCCCTTCGGCGAGGGTGCCGCCGTCTATGTCGTGTGGGGGCTGCTCCTCGTCGCGTCGGTCTGTGTGACGCTCGGACTGTTCACGCGCGTGGCCGCGGTCGTTGCGTTCCTGGCCGTGCTGTCGTTCGAGCGCCAGAACGAGTTCGTCTTCAACTCCGGCGACTTCCTCATCCGCAACCTCTGCTTCTACCTCGCGCTCGCGCCCGCCGGGGCCGCGCTGTCGCTCGATCGGTGGCGACGCGTCCGCGGTGCGGAGTTCTGGCAGCACCCGCTTCGCGCACCGTGGGCGATGCGGCTGGTGCAGATCCAGCTGAGCGTCGTCTACCTCGCGACGGTGTGGGCGAAGCTTCGCGGCGACACGTGGAACAACGGGACCGCGGTCTCGTACGCCCTGCGCGTCGGCGACCTCATGCGGTTCGGGATACCGCATGCGATCACGAACTCGCTCCTCGTCTCGAACCTTCTCACGTTCGGCACGTTGTTCACCGAGGCGTCCATCGGGGTGCTCGTCTGGAACCGCCGCGCGCGGCCGTGGGTGCTCCTCGCCGGCGTCCTCCTGCACCTGGGCATCGAGCTGACCCTCGACGTCGGGTTCTTCTCGCTGGCGATGTTCGTCCTCTACCTGTCGTTCGTGTCGCCCGAGGCGAGCGCCCGCGTGATCCGATCGGTCGCCACCCGGCTGGGCGTCTGGCAGGACCCTGTCGCCGCTAGGCGTTCGGGCCGAGCCGCCAACGGATCCTCGAAGCGCCCAGATAGACGACGGACCGCGGCCGCTGCCCGTCGCGGATGACGAAGGTCACGCGCCCATGGGTGCACGACCCGGGGGCGATGACGTCGTCGGCGCGGAGTGCCGGCTCGGCGACCGGCGCGCCGCGCACCATCCGGCCGTCGTCGGTCTCGAGGCCGAAGACCTCGGGGTCGACCCGTGTCCGTGCGGCGCTGCGCGGCGCACATGCCGTCACGCCGGCGGCGACGTAGTGGAAGTGCACGCCTGCGGGACCGAGGCGCTCCGCGTCGGTCACGGAGAGCCGGCCGCCGGACGCCGTCGTCACCACGGTGCCCGTCTCGACCGAGCGCGCCACGACGTGCTCGGGCCCGGCGCCGCCGTCGGTCGCGCCGCACGCCGCGACGAGCAGTGACATGACGAACGCGGCCGCGGTGATGCCGAACGGCGACCGCAGCCGGTGGGATGCCGTCGCCGTCGTCGCGGTCGTCGGTGGGACGGTCGCGCGCGAGGCGTGGGGTGTGGTCGCCCACCCGGCCATGGACTACGTCTACTCGGACATGGCGGGCTACGTCGACCGCGCCCGCCGGCTCGTCGAGGGCGCGCCGCTGTCGCGGTTCGACACGCTCTTCGCGCCGGGAACGCACCTCCTGCTCGCGCTCCCGCTGTGGTTGTTCGGGAGCGGCCACGCCGGTCTCCTCGTCGCGTCGATGCTGTGGGCGGCGATGTCCGCGGCGACGCCGTTCCTCGCCTGGCGCGTGGCGCGCCACCTCCTCTCACCGGCCGCGGCAGCGGTCGCCACGGTGCTCGTTGCCGCGTCGCCGCTCGCCGTCGCGTACAGCGGCTTCTTCACCTCGGAGACGCCATCCACCGCGCTGCTGCTCGCCGTCGTCCTCCTCGCGCTGACGTGCCGATCGGTCGAGGGGCGACGCCGCGACCTCGCCGGCGTCGCGTTGGGACTGACGGCTGGTGCGTTGATCGCCGTCCGCCCACAGCTCGCGCTCAACGCCGCCTTCGCCGTCCTGCCGCTGCTGCTCGTGTGGCGGTCGCACCGGCGCCTGCTCGCGATCGCAGCGGTGTCAGGGGCGGTCGCGCTGGCTCCCGTGTTGGCGATCAACGCCGCTGCCGGTGCCGGTGTCGGACGGATCAGCACGTACGACGGGATGAACTTCTTCCTCGGCCACTGCCCGGTCCACTCGCTCACGACCGGTCTGCCGTCGACGGGGCGCTGGGACGTCGCCAGCCCGGTCGCGATCCAGCAGCACCGCGGCTACGACGTCTTCGTCCCCGATCACCACCCGTGGGACAGCGGGTGGTACTTCCGCGCGGGATGGCGGTGCATCCGTCGGGACGGCATCGGTCACGTCGTGGCCGTGACGCGCAGCGTCGTCGACCTGACGGTCACGTCTGTCCCATGGCCGATGTCCGAGGGTGGCCTGCTGCGCCGCGTCGCGGCGGTGACGAACATCGCGATCTGCGCGTCCGCTGCAGCCGCGCTCGTTCTCGCGCTGTGGCTGCACCGCCGCCGACGGCTGGAGGACGGGCGCGGCATCGCGACGCTCGCGGTTCACCTCGCGCTCCTCGTTCCGACAGGTGCGCTGTTCCTCGGCGAGCCCCGTTTCCGCATGCCGTACGACCCGTTCGCCCTGATGATCGTCGCCGCCATCGGCGTGCAACTGGTGCGCTCAGGGGAGGGTGCGGCGATGGCGGGCGCGGGACACCTGGACGAGCACCAGCGGGATGCGGCTGTCCGTCCATCGCCGCCGTAGGAACGCCGGCTGCGCCGGACGGCGGCGATGCCGGGCGGGCGCTGGCAGCTTCGGGCGCATCCCCCCTCTTCGGCAGTTTCGTAGTCAAACTTGACTAGTCATGGAGCTGGCCGACTGGGAGGCTGATCCGACGATGGCGGTCGTCGCCCATGGTCTCCTCAACGCCATGGCCGTCGTCGCCGGCACCACGATGACGGTCCGCCGCAACTGGGACCGGCTCGACCCGGACAAGCGCGATGCGATGCTCGCGACGATCGAGCGTCAGGCCGACTTCGTGACCGGTCTGCTGCAGGACCTCGTGCGCGGCCTCCCGCCCGACGTGGAGGCGGCGCTCCGCCACACGACCCGGTGACGGTCCGCCCGGCGCGGTCGCGCCGTTAACGTCGCTGCCGCGTGCGCGCTACGCCGTCGTCACTTGAACCAGATGCGCTGGTACTCCCGGCTCTGCGGGTGCAGCAGCAGGGCGACCAGCGCGACGTCGAAGAGCATGCCGAGATCGAAGATGTCGATGTGGTACTTCCGAGCGGCCCACAGGCGGATGACGATCGGGAACGCGGCGGCGGCGATACCGAGCGGGTAGCCGATCTTGCGTTCGTTGGCGATGAGGTAGCCGGCACCGACGAGGGCGGCGAGCAGGACCAGCCGCACCAGCGGGCGGAAGTCGTGGATCATCAGCCACGTCTCGTCGATCGGGTCCGTCAGCAGCGCGAGCGCGGCGAGGACGGCGTCGAAGTACAGCAGGAACACAGCGATCTGGAGCGTCTGGGGCTGCGACTGGTTCACCCACCGGCGGGTCTGCATGGCTGACAGTGTGGCAGGGGTCGTCCTCGCCGCCGGGGGCGGCACCCGGCTCCGGCCGCTCACCCGCATCCGCCCGAAGGCGCTGTGCCCGGTCGCCAACGTCCCCCTCGTCGACCACGCCATCCGCCGGGTCGCGCAGCACACGCCGGACATCGCCGTCAACGTCCACCACGGCCGCGAGCCGATGGAGCAGCACCTCGCCGGCCGGGTCCACCTCAGCATCGAGGAGCACCACGCGCTCGGCACCGCCGGCGGGCTCGCGCACCTCGCGGGCTGGCTCGACGGACGGCACGCCCTCGTCACCAACGTGGACGCCTACCTCCCGGCGACGAGCGTCGACGTCGTCGGGCTCGTCGACGGGTGGGACCGTGAACGCGTCCGTCTGCTCGTCGTCGTCGACGACGCCCGTCCCGACTTCGCCGGCACGACGTACCGCTACGCCGGCCTGTGCCTGCTGCCGGCGCAGGCGCTGGCGCGGTTGCCGGTCGACGACGGCACGCCCGCGGGCCTCTACGAGACGACGTGGCGTGCTGCGCACGAACGAGGACGCATCGACTTCGTCGTCCACGACGGCACCTTCATCGACTGCGGCACCCCGAGGGACTACCTCGCCGCCAACCTCGACGCATCGGGCGGTGAGAGCGTCGTCGGACCGGGCGCGCTCGTCGAGGGTGAGCTCGTTCGGTCGGTCGTGTGGCCCGGCGCGGTCGTCTACCGCGCGGAGCGGCTCGTCGACGGCATCAAGGCGACGGAGCTGACGGCGGTGCTGGTGCGCTGACCCGACGAAGAGGTCGACGCCGCCAGCTGCCCGCACGCGGCGTCGATGTCGGTGCCGCGGTTCTGCCGGACGGTCGCGTTCACGCCGAGCGCCCGCAGGCCGTCACGGAACGAGCGCACGCCCGCCGGTGGCGTCCCCGGCACGCCGTAACCGGGTGTCGGGTTCAGCGGGATGAGGTTGACGTGCGCACCGAGCGGACGGGCCAGGTCGGCGAGCTCGAGCACGTCCGACCGGCGGTCGTTCACGCCGTCGATCAGGGCCCACTCGAACGACAACCGCCGTCCCTTGGCGTCGAGGTACGACCGGCATGCCGCCATCAACTCCGACAGCGGCCAGCGGCGGTTGATCGGCACGAGCGAGTCGCGCAGCGCGTCGTTCGCGGCATGGAGCGACACCGCGAGGTTCACGGGCAGCCGCTCGCTCGCCAACCGTTGGATCCCGGGCACCAGCCCGACCGTCGACAGCGTGAGGTGGCGCGCCGAGAGGCCGACGTCGGCATGGAGCCGCTCGACCGCGGCCCACACGCGGTCGTAGTTGGCGAGCGGCTCACCCATGCCCATGAAGACGACGTTGCCGACTCGCCGCCCGCGACCCTCCGCCGACCGCGCCCGCTGCGCCGCCCGCACCACCTGCTCGACGATCTCGCCCACGCGTAGATGCCGTGAGAAACCTGCCTGACCCGTGGCGCAGAACCCGCACGCCATCGCGCAACCGGCCTGGGTCGAGACGCACACCGTCACGCGGTCGGGATACGCCATCAGAACGGTCTCGACGCGGGCACCGTCGTCGAGCGCCCACAGCCACTTCACGGTCGACCCGGCGTCGCTGACCGACTCGGCGACCAGCGACAGCGCCGGCGGCAGCGCGTCGTCCAGCCACGACCGCAGCCCCGCCGGCAGGTCCGTCATCTCGGCCGGCGCCGCCAGCCGCTCGTACAGCCCGGCCCACACCTGGTCGGCGCGAAAGCGCGGCTCGCCGCGATCCGACAGCAGCGCGGCGACGCCGGCGCGGTCGACGTCGTAGCGGGACGAACCGGGCATGCGTTCCAGTGTCGCACCGGTAGCCTGCAACGAGAGATGGCTCGACGCTCGGACGCGCTCGTCGGACCGAACCCGGACCTCGCGCCCGGCCGGCCCGACCACCACCACCGGGACATCCACGGCGGCACCGCGCGCGCCGCGGTGTTCGGCATCAGCGACGGCCTCGTGTCGAACGTGTCGATCATCCTCGGGGTTGCCGGCGCCCAGTCGACGGGCGGGTTCGTGCGCCTCGCCGGCCTCGCCGGGCTCATCTCGGGCGCGGTCTCGATGGCGGCGGGGGAGTACGTGTCGATGCAGGCGCAGCGCGAGCTGTTCGAACGCGAGCTCGACGTCGAGCGCCGGGCCCTCGAGCGCCGCCCGCACGTCGAGCAGGTCGAGCTCGCCCACATCTACGAGAACCGCGGCGTCGCGCCCGACGTCGCGCGCGAGCTCGCCACGCACATGATGCGTGATCCCGATCTCGCCCTCGAGACGCACGCGCGCGAGGAGCTCGGGATCGACCCGAACGCGCTCGGCTCGCCGATGGGCGCGGCGACGTCCTCGTTCGTCGCGTTCGCACTGGGCGCGCTCATCCCGCTCGCGCCGTGGCTGTTCGCCGACGGCGGCGGCGCCACGATCACGTCTGTCGTCCTCGGCGCCGTCGCCGCGGTCGGCGTCGGTGTGCTCCTCGCCCGCTTCACCGACCGGCCCCGCTGGCGGAGCGGGCTGCGGCAGCTCCTCATCGCCGCGGTCGCCGCCGGCGTGACCTACGCCGTCGGGTCGATCGTCGGCGTCAGCGTCTAGTTCGTCGCCGGGATGTCAGTACACGGCTGACGGGACGTCGGCGGTGGGCGCGAGGGAAGCGCCAGCGACGAGCGCCAGCCGAGCGGCAAGGAGCGCAGCGACGCAGAGCGAGGCCATGAGAGTCAGTACACGGCTGACGGCACGTCAGCCGTGTACGCGCGGTCGATGTGGTCGACCGTGAAGCCGAGCTTCTCGTAGAGGCGCACTGCCGCGGTGTTGCCGGCGTCGACGTAGAGCATCCCGATGCGAAGGCCCCTCGACGCGAGGTGGTCGAGCCCGGCGAGCGTGAGCGCACGGCCGAGCCCGAGCCCGGCGAAGTCGGGATCGACGGCGATGACGTAGATCTCGCCCATCGGCGGGTCCTGGCCATAGCGGCCGGGAGCGGCAACACGGTCGTCGTGGACCTTCGTCCAGCAGAACCCCGCCAAACGGCCCTCACGCTCGTGCAGCAGGAAGCCACTCGCGTCGAACCACGGCTGCTGCTCGCGCTCGCGCAACACGTCCAGCGTCCACCCGCCCTGCTCGGGGTGCCAGTGGAAGGCCCGGTTGTTCACCGCGAGCCACGCCTCTTCGTCCTGGCCGACGACGAACGGCCGCGTCGTGAGCGTCCACGACTCGCCGTGCACCGGGAGGGGGCGGCGCATCTGGTACAGGTCACGCCCGCGCGACAGGCCGTTGCTCGCGGCGACGGCGTCGTCGTCGGCCGACGGCTTCGACTTCCACAAATGCACGTGGCCGCCGCCCTCGTCGGCGACGACGCCGAGCGCGGCGCGCACGAGGTCGTCGGCGATCGCCGGTCCACCCGCACCCGGCGAGCGGTGGTGCGGGTCGACGACGTACTCCAGCGCCCAGTCGTGCGCGGACGTGCCGCGGCTGACCTGCGCGTAGCCGACGGGATGGTCGTGTCCCGGCTCCCACGCGACGAGACCGGCGAATCCCTCGCGGCCGCCCTGGACGAGGTCGAGCCACTGGTGCTCGCCGAGTGGGGCGTGGTGGTCGACGGCCTGGGCGATCGACAGCAGTTCGAGCACCGCGGAGACATCGCCGCCGCCCATCTGCCGCTTCACCTCGACGTGGTGCATGCCGCCACGGACGGTACCGTCCGCAACCTGATGGCCCGGCCCCGCACACCGAAGGGACGAGCGCGCGTCGTCGCCGAGCGGCTCGCCGACGAGTATCCGGGGACCGCGGTCGAGCTGTGCGCGCTGCGCCACGACAACCCGTTCCAGCTCCTCGTCGCCACGATCCTCAGCGCGCAGTCGACCGACGAGCGCGTCAACATGGTCACGCCCGCGTTGTTCGAGCGCTACCGGGCGCCGGCTGACCTCGCCGCCGCCGACCCCGCCGAGCTCGAGGAGCTGATCCACTCCACCGGCTTCTTCCGCCAGAAGACGAAGAGCCTGCTCGGCATGTCGGCGGCGATCGTCGAGCGCTTCGACGGCGACGTGCCCCACGCGATGGAGGATCTGACGACGCTGCCCGGTGTCGGTCGCAAGACGGCGAACGTGATCCGCAGCGTGGCCATGGACGAGCCCGGGCTTCCGGTCGACACCCACGTCGGCCGGCTGTCGAAGCGGCTGGCACTCACCACCGAGGACGATCCGGTCAAGGCGGAGCACGCGGTCGGCGCGTTGCTGCCGCCGGCGGAGTGGGGGCTGTTCTCGCTGCGGCTGATCCTCCACGGACGGCGCGTCTGCACCGCGCGAAAGCCGCGTTGTGACGACTGCGTCCTCGCCGACGTGTGCCCGTCCGCGTTCACGTTCTGAGCCGGGTGGCGGGGGAACGTTTCGGCGGCCGGCGGCGTTCAGCAGGGTGAGGGCCGGGATCCCGCCGCCCGACCCTCGACCGGCGGGGATCTCCGGGCTTCCGCCGCCCGACCCGCCCGCGACGGCGCCCGATCCGCCCGGGCGCCGTCGCCGCGTCTACGCCTGTGCGACGTCGAGGGCGCGGCCCAGCCGGCGGCGCGCCTCCTGCAGCGACCGCTCGACCTCGTAGAGCGCGACGGCGAGCTCGTCCGGCTCGCCCTTGTCCGTCCGGCCGTCGGCCAGCGCCGTCACCCGCGCGAGCACCTGGTCGAGCGTGGACGACAACGACGAGAGCTCCGCGCTACTCACGCGTTGCTCTCTGGTTCGCTCGCAACCTCGCTCACGGGGGCGCTTTCTACCCGGCCGGTAGGCTCGGGCGCCCATGTTGAAGCGGCTCGACCTGCGCGGCGTCGACGACCCGACCGCCGACCTGCCGCGCCCCGACGTCGCCGGCGAGGCGCCCGTCGCCGCGGTCCAGGCGATCCTCGCCGACGTCCGCCGCCGGGGCGACGCGGCCGTGCGCGAGTACACCGAGCGCTTCGACAAGCTCGCCCTCGACGACCTGCGCGTCCCGCAGGTCGAGCTGGAGCGGGCGCTGGGTGAGACACCGCCGCTGCTGCGCGAAGCGCTCGAAGCCGCCAACGACAACATCGCCGCGTACCACCGCGAGCAGGTCCGCATCGACCACCGCTACGAGAAGGACGGCGTCGTCGTACGCGAGCTGCGGCGGCCCGTCGACCGCGCCGGGCTGTACGTCCCGGGTGGGCGGGCGGCGTACCCGTCGACGGTGCTGATGACGGCGGTGCCGGCGCGCGTCGCCGGGGTGCGCGAGCTCGTCCTGTGCGTGCCGCCGGGACCAGACGGTCGGGTCGACCCGACGGTCCTCGCCGCGGCCGCGCTCGCGCAGGTCGACGAGGTGTACTGCATCGGGGGCGCGCAGGCGATCGGCGCGATGGCCTACGGCACGGAGACGATCCGTCCGGTCGACGTCATCGTCGGCCCGGGCAACGTCTACGTCGCTCTGGCCAAGCGCGAGGTCGCCGGCGTGGTCGGCGTGCCGTCGGCGTTCGCCGGACCGTCCGAGGTCGTCGTCGTCGCCGACGAGACCACCCCCGTCGACTACGCGGCGATCGACGTGATCGTCCAGGCCGAGCACGGGCCCGACGGGCTGGCGTGGCTGATCACGTGGTCCGACGACGTGGCCGAGCGCGTCACCGAGGCGATCCAGCGGTTGGTCGAGGCGTCACCGCGGCGCGCGGACATCGAGTCCACGCTCGACCGCGGCGGGTACGCGGTCCTCGTCGACGGCCCGGAGGCCGCGCTCGCCGTGTCCAACGCGATCGCGCCCGAGCACCTCGAGCTGATGACCGCCGACCCCGAGTCACTCCTGCCGCTCGTGCGCTCGGCGGGCGCGGTGTTCACCGGCGCGTACTCGCCGGCGGCCGTGGGCGACTACCTCGCCGGTCCGTCGCACGTCCTGCCGACGCACGGGTCGGCGCGCTTCTCGAGCGCGCTGCGCGTCGACGACTTCGTCAAGCACATCCACGTCGTGACGGTCGACGACACGACGCTGACGCGGATCGGTCCGCACGTCGCCGCCATCGCCGACGCCGAGGGGCTCGCGGCGCACGCCGACGCCGTCCGCCTGCGCGGGCCGCGCTGATGACGTCGGATCGCGTCGTGCCACCGCGCGACGACGTCGCGCTCATGGACGGCTACCACTCGCCGCAGGTCGACGTGACCGTGCGGCTCAACACGAACGAGTCGCCGTACCCGCCGCCGCCGGAGTTCGTGCGCGCGCTCACCGACGAGGTGGCGCGTGTGCAGTGGCACCGGTATCCCGATCGTTCCGCGCTGGCGTTGCGATCCGCACTCGGCGACTCGCACGGGCAGCCGCCGTCGCGCGTGTTCGCCGCCAACGGCAGCAACGAGGTGCTGCAGACGATCTGCCTCACGTACGGCGGCCCGGGCCGTTCCGCCGCCGTGTTCGAGCCGACGTACGCGCTGCACTCGCACATCGCCCGCATCACCGGAACCGGTGTCGTCGAGGGAGAGCGGTCCGCCGACTTCACGCTCGACATGGACGAGGTCGCCCGCGTGCTGCGCGAGGCCTCGCCCGACATCACGTTCCTCTGCTCGCCCAACAACCCGACCGGACGCGTCGAGCCGCGCGAGGTGATCGAGTCGGTGCTCGAGCTGGCACCCGGCCTCGTCGTCGTCGACGAGGCGTACGGCCAGTTCGCGCCGTGGTCGGCGGTGTCGCTCGTGGACGAGTCGCGGCCGCTCGTCGTGTCGCGCACGTACTCCAAGACGTGGTCGATGGCGGCGATGCGGCTCGGCTACTGCGTCGGACCGTCGTGGGCGGTCGAGGAGCTGTCGAAGGTCGTGCTGCCGTACCACCTCGACTCGGTGAAGCAGGCGGCGGGCCGGCTGGCGCTGGCGTACCAGCCGCAGATGGAGGCGCGCGTCGCCGCGCTGGTCGAGGAGCGGGGGCGCGTGTCGGCCGCCCTCGGGGAGCTCCCCGTCGACACGTGGCCGTCGGGCGCGAACTTCGTGTTGTTCCGGCCGCGGGGCGTCGATGGCGAGACGGTCTGGAAGGCGCTGCTCGAGCGGTCGATCCTCGTGCGCAACTGCGCGTCGTGGCCGCGGCTCGACGGCTGCCTGCGCGTCACGATCGGCACACCGGCCGAGGACGACGCGTTCCTGTCGGCGTTGAAGGAGATCCTGGGTTGAGTCGGACAGCGACGCGCGAACGCACCACGAAGGAGACGGCGATCTCGATCGCGCTCGACATCGACGGCCGCGGCACCACGTCGGTCGACACGGGGCTGCCGTTCTTCGACCACATGGTGTCGCAGCTCGGCCGCCACGCCGGGTTCGACCTCACGGTGCGGTGCGAGGGCGACCTCGACATCGACGCGCACCACACGGTCGAGGATGTCGGCATCGCGTTGGGGGAGTGCCTGCGCGACGCGCTCGGGGACAAGGCCGGCGTCCGCCGCTTCGCGTCGATCTCGGTGCCGCTCGACGAGGCGCTCGTCGCCGTCGCCCTCGACCTGTCCGGCCGGCCGTTCCTGGTCTACGAGGTCGAGCCGCCGGGAGAGCGGATCCTCGGGACGCCGCCGTTCGACCCGCAGCTGTGTGAGGAGTTCTGGCGTGCGCTCGTGACCGCCGCCGGCGTGACGCTCCACGTCGAGATGATCCGGGGGAAGAACACGCATCACGTGATCGAGGCGTCCTTCAAGGGTGTGGCGCGGGCGCTGCGTGACGCCGTGCGGGTCGAGGTGGTCGGCGGCGAGGTGCCGTCGACGAAGGGCGTTCTTTGATCGCTGTCCTCGACTACGGAATCGGGAACCTGCGCTCGGCGGAGAAGGCGCTGCAGCGCGTCGGCGCCGATGCCCGGCTGGTGACGTCGGCTGCCGATGCCCGGGATGCGGCCGGGGTGGTCCTGCCGGGTGTCGGTGCGTTCGGCGCGTGCATGGCGGCGCTGCGGTCGTCCGGGTTGGACGTCGCGGCGATGGACGCGGCGGCGTCGGGGCGGCCGTTCATCGGCGTGTGCGTCGGGATGCAGCTGCTGTACTCGGCGTCGGACGAGTCACCCGGCGTCGACGGTCTCGGACTGCTCCCCGGTGTCGTCCGCCGGCTGCCGGACGGGGTGAAGCACCCGCAGATGCAGTGGAACCGGCTGTCGCACGACGGGCACGCGATGTTCGCCGGGCTCGGCGCCGACCCGTGGGTGTACTTCGTCCACTCGTACGCCGCGCCCGACGACGGGTCGACGGTGGCGACGTGCGACTACGGCGGCCCCGTCGTCGCCGCGGTGGCGCGCGACAACGTGTGGGCGACCCAGTTCCACCCCGAGAAGTCGGGCGCCAACGGGCTGCGGTTGCTGCGCAACTTCGTGGAGGCGTGCGTCGCCTGATGGACCTGTATCCGGCGATCGACCTGCGGGCGGGACGGGCCGTGCGGCTGTACCAGGGCGACTACTCGCAGGAGACCGTGTACGGCACCGATCCGGTCGCGGTGGCGCGGTCGTTCGCGTCGGCGGGGGCGCGGTGGATCCACGTCGTCGACCTCGACGCCGCCCGGTCGGGTGTCGCCGAGAACGGCGCCGTGGTCGCGTCGATCGCCGGCGCCGTCCATCCGTCGGTCGCCGTGCAGTCGGGCGGTGGCGTGCGCTCGGCCGACGCCGCCGACGCGCTGATGGCGGCCGGCGTGGCCCGCGTCGTGCTCGGGACGGCGGCGCTGGAGTCGCCCGACCTGGTGGCGTCGCTCGCCGCCCGGATGCCGGTGGCGGTCGGGCTCGACGTGCGCGGGCGGGAGGTCGCCATCCGGGGCTGGACCGCGGGGTCGGGTGCCGACGTGCTCGACGTCGTCCGCCGCTTCGAGGACGTCGGCGTCGAGGCGGTGATCGTCACCCAGATCGCACGGGACGGGACGCTGTCGGGCCCGGACGTCGACGGCCTGTCGGCGGTGCTGGAGGCGACGTCGCTCGCCGTGATCGCCTCCGGCGGCGTCGGCTCCCTGTCGGACCTCGAGACCCTCGCGTCCCTGTCGGCCGCGGGCCGCACCCTGTCCGGCGCCATCGTCGGCAAAGCCCTGTACGAGCACCGCTTCACCCTCGAAGAAGCCCTGGCAGTCGTCTGACCGCCCTCACCGTTTTGCCAGCAGCAGGACACCGGTTTCGGTCACGCTGGTGCTGGCAAAACGGGCGCGCGCCTCTCGAACCGTGCGCAGGACGCGGGGCGGGTCGTACCAGACGTGCTCCTCGGGGATGCGCTTGACGATGAGGCCGATCGCGGCCATTGCCTCGTCGCGTGCGGCGTCGTTGGCGACGTCGAGCGGCGACGAGTGGTGCAGCTGGCTGTCGACTTCCCAAAGGAGGTTGGGGACGACCGAATCTCTCAGGTCGACGCGACCGATCCACTCGTGCCCGCCGATGTTCACCTGCGGGATCATCGGCGCTTCGCCGCCTTCGCGGAGGATGTGGTTGACACGCCGCTCGAGCCCGGTCTCCTCGACCACGCACCCGATCGGGTACCGGTCGAGCAGGTCTCGCATCACGACGATGCCATTGCGGCCGCGTTCGGCCAGCTCCGGCAACAGCCGGTGCAGCACTCGCAGCGTCCCCGGCGACTTGCCGATGACGCTTGCGACGATCCGCTCTGTTCGTGCCGGATGGAGGCGTCCGGCGAGGTCGAAGATCGTGCGGGGCAGCGTCGTTACTGGAACCCCTCGCACGATGGTCGTGTGGTGCGCGGGCAGCGATCGGTGGTCGTGGATCCGACCGAGCGACGGGCGCCGCCCGCTCCGCCCCCGCTCCCGACTGAGCTCGATCGGGCCGAGCGGGAAGCCCGGCAGCTGCCACACCGCAGCCGCAGCGGCGTACGACGCCACCGCACCGTGCCCGGCGTCCAAGACTGCGACGACGAGCGGTTCCTCCGGGTGGACGGGGGCGCCGACGAGCCGCATCACACGGTCCGTTGTCAGTTCCCAGTCGGGCCCGCGCAATCGGGCCTGGAGCTCGCGACTGCGCATGAGCGTGTGCGCCTGCTCGAGGGCGACGTGTGCGTGCTGGCGCGCGGCCAGCTGTCGGAGCTGCTCGTCGGGTGTCATGCCCCGATAGGAAAGCGACACCCTGTGACAAAGACGGCCCGACCGACCGAGCCAACCGGTTCTGCCAGCAGCAGCGCTACCGAAACGGGTGCGGTGCTGCTGGCAAAACGAGGCGTGGGGCCCGGTACCCTCCCCAGCCGTGCGGAGCGTCCGTGTCATCCCGTGTCTGGACGTGGACGCCGGGCGCGTCGTGAAGGGCGTGAACTTCGTCAACCTGGTCGACGCCGGCGACCCGGTCGAGCTCGCGGCCCGCTACGACGAGGAGGGCGCCGACGAGATCGTCTTCCTCGACATCACGGCATCGGCCGACGCACGCGACACGATCGTCGATGTCGCCCGCCGCACCGCCGAGCAGGTGTTCATCCCGTTCACGGTCGGCGGCGGCGTCCGCAGCGTCGACGACGCGCGCGCCCTGCTCCGGGCCGGCGCGGACAAGGTGAGCGTCAACACCGCCGCCGTCCAGCGCCCGCAGCTGATCGGCGAGATCGCCGAGGAGTTCGGCGCCCAGTGCGTCGTCGTCGCCATCGACGCGAGAGCGGCCGCCCGGGACACCTACGAGGTCTTCACCCACGGCGGGCGCAAGCCGACGGGCCTCGACGCGGTCAGCTGGGCCGCCGAGGCCGAGAAGCTGGGCGCGGGCGAGATCCTGCTCACGAGCATGGACCGCGACGGCACGCGGGACGGCTTCGACCTCGCGCTCACGAAGCAGGTCGTCGACGCGACGAACGTGCCCGTCATCGCCAGCGGCGGCGTCGGCACGCTCGACCACCTCGTCGACGGCGCCGTCGAGGGCCACGCCGACGCCGTCCTCGCCGCCAGCATCTTCCACTTCGGCGAGCACACCGTCGCCGAGGCCAAGCAGCACCTCGCCGCCAACGGCGTGACGGTCAGACCTGTCTAGCGCCCCGCTCCGCCGTCGCCTCCAACCGCAGCCCGCCCCGCACGTGCTGCGTCGCCACGACCCGTACCCGCAGCGCGGCCGTCGCACGCGAGACCTCGTCGGCGATCTCCACCACCAGCGACTCGGCGAAGGCCGCCCGGTCCCGGAACCGCCAGAGGTAGTGCTTCAGGGACTTGGACTCGATGCAGCGCCCGCCCGGTGCCGGCTCGTACTCGATGAGCAGGTCGTAGATGTCGGGCTGCCCGGTGATCGGGCACATCGACGTCAGCTCGTCGGTCGTGAACCGGACCAGCGTGCACCCGGCCGGCGCCGCGAACGTCTCGACGTGATCGACCGGACCGCGCACGGGCCGGCCCAGCATCGTGAGCTCGTCGTCGGACTCAGCCACGGAGACCCTCCAGGAACGACAGGCACATCGCCGCCACGCGGTCCATCCGCCCGGCCATGAAGTGGTCGGCGCCGGGCACGACCTCGACCGACGTCGCCACCCAGGACACGGTCGACTCGCGTGCGCACGCCGGGTCGCAGTACTGGTCGTGCTGCGGCACCGCCAGCACCTTCGGCCGCGGATCGAACGCGGCGACGTAGGCGGACGGATCGGCGAACACCTGCAGCGGTGCCGCCACCGCGAACCACCCGGCGACGCGCGCATCCGACACCGACAGCGACACGTCGCCGCCGAAGGACCACCCGCACAGCACGAGCGGCACCCCGTCACCGACCGCAGCCGACAGCGCGTCGACGGCGGACACGACGTCGAGCCGCTCGTCGACGCCCCGGCCGTGCGACCCGCCCGACCCCTCGACGCCGCGGAAGTTGAACCGCAACGCGGCGACGCCCGCGGCGGGCAGCGCGTCGAACAGGAACGACGGCACGCCGACGCGCATCGTCCCGCCCATCTTCGGATGCGGGTGCAGCAGCACGACCGCGGCCCACACGTCGACACCGGAAGAGCGGTCCGGCACACGCAGCTCGGCCTCCAACGAGACGCCGTCGGCGCACGCCAGCGAGATCACAGGCGAAGGGTAGGGTCGCATCCGTGGCCGACAGCAAGCTGCCCGTGCGGATGATGTCCGACCGCATCCTCGTGCAGATCCCCCAGGGCGAGGGCGAGCGCAAGTCCCGCGGCGGCATCCTCATCCCCGCGACGGCGCAGGTCAGCAAGCGCCTCGCGTGGGCCGAGGTGTGCGCGGTCGGGCCGCACGTGCGGAGCATGGAAGTCGGCGACCAGGTGCTGTTCAGCCCCGAGGACCGCTACGAGGTCGAGGTCCGCGGGGAGGAGTACCTCATCCTCCGGGAGCGCGACATCCACGCGGTCGCGTCTACGCGCATCAACGAGGAGGGAACGGGTCTGTACCTGTGACCGACACGAACGACTGGCTCGCGGACGCGAACCACCCCAGCCTCGAGACGCCCATCGCCGCCCGGCTCGACGACCCGGCGCTGCCCGACCGCCTCACGTGGAACACGTTCCACACCCTGTCGCAGTGGAACACCGACGTGTGGGTCCCGCGCTTCCTCGAGGTCGCGCTCGGCGAGGACAACGCGCTCGTCGAGTGCGAGTGGGGTGAGGCGTCCGTCGACGTGTGGCGCAGCGGCCTCGAACTGACCGGCAGCACCGACGTCGTGATCGACGGACCGGACGCCGTCGTCCTCGTGGAGGCGACCTTCCTCACCGATCTCGGCGCCGACCACCTCGCCGTCGGCGCCGACGCCGCGCTCGGCCTCCCGCAGCGCGCCGACAGCGGCAAGCCGGCGGCGTTCGTCCTCGTCCGCCCGAGCCTCGACGACGCGAACGAGGCCGAGCGCCTGCAGGACGAGCTGGCCGCCGACCTGCTCGACCTCCCCGAGGGCGAGGGACACGGCCTGCGCGAAGAGGCGCTCGAGCACATCGCCGGCTGGCTCACGTGGGCCGACGTCGGTGCGCTCGCCGTCGACATCGCCGAGGAGTCCGACCCGCTGCGCCAGGAGCTGGTGCACCGCCTCGTCACGCAGCTCCAGGCCCGCTTCCCCGGTATCGACGTGTAGCTCCGGGCGACCGGCCCGTACCATGGACGGGCCATGCCGCCGACGCAGCAGGACGCCGATCTCGCCAACGTGACGTTCAACGCCGACGGTCTCGTGCCCGTCATCACGCAGGAGCACGGCACCGGCGACGTCTTGATGCTGGCGTGGATGAACGCGGCCACGCTGCGCGAGACGCTCGAGTCGGGCCGGATGGTGTACTGGTCGCGCAGCCGTCAGGAGCGGTGGGCGAAGGGCGACACGTCGGGCGACCGGCAGTGGGTGCGCGAGGCGTACTACGACTGCGACGGCGACACGCTGCTGTTCAAGGTCGAGCAGGAGGGCGCGGGCGCCTGCCACACGGGTAACAAGACGTGCTTCTTCCGCGCCTTCGAGGCCGCAGAGACCGGTGCTGCGACCGTCCCGAGCTGAGTTCCACGAGCTCGCCCGCGACCACACGGTCGTCCCGGTGTGGCGGGAGGTCCTCGCCGACCTGACCACGCCCGTCGCCGCGTTCCTCCGCGTCGTCGGCGACGAGCCCGGCTTCCTCTTCGAGTCCGTCGAGCGCGAGCGCTGGGCGCGCTGGTCGTTCGTCGGGCGCCGACCGGCGGCGACGCTCGTCGCGCGTGACGGCCGCATCACGACCGACGGCGATGTCGGACACCTGCTCGACGGCGTGCCGCTCGATCGCGGTGTGCTCGCGGCCGTCGAGGCGCTGCTCGACAAGTACCGCGCGCCGAGCCTTCACGACCTGCCACCGCTGCACAGCGGCGTCGTCGGGTACCTCGGCTACGACGTCGTGCGCGAGGTCGAGCGGCTGCCGAACGTGCCGCCCGACGACCACCAC
This sequence comes from Acidimicrobiales bacterium, assembly GCA_035700105.1. Classification (GTDB taxonomy): domain Bacteria; phylum Actinomycetota; class Acidimicrobiia; order Acidimicrobiales; family DASSOZ01; genus DASSOZ01. The sequence goes on along the minus strand of DASSOZ010000043.1, from coordinate 21,357 downwards.
CTTCCCGACGCGGTGCTCTCGATCATCGGCGAGCTCGCCGCGTACGACCACTGGCGCCAGCGCGTGAGCGTCATCGCCAACGCGTGGATCCCGCCCGCTGCGAACGGGGACGACCTCGACGCGCTCTACGACGACGCGATCGCGCGGCTCGACCGGTTGGCGGACGACGGAGCCCGCGCCCTCGACGAGCCCGTCGTCGAGCCGCCCGACCCGTCGGACCCGCTGCCCGACGTCACGTCGACGATGGGCGGGTCGATGTACGAGGCCGCCGTCGACGTCGCCAAGGAGCACATCCTCGCCGGCGACATCTTCCAGGTCGTGCTGGCGCAGCGCTTCGACCTCGACCTCGGCGCCGACCCGTTCGACGTCTACCGGGTCCTGCGCCAGGTGAACCCGAGCCCGTACATGTACTTCCTGCGCCATCCCGACGTGACCATCGTCGGCAGCTCGCCCGAGCCGATGGTGCAACTGCTCGACGGCAAGGTCATCTCCCGCCCCATCGCCGGTACCCGCCGCCGCGGCCGCACGGACGCCGACGACCGGCGCATGGCCGGCGAGCTCAGCGAGGACCCGAAGGAGAAGGCCGAGCACATCATGCTCGTCGACCTCGCTCGCAACGACGTGGGCCGGGTCGTGGCGTTCGGCACCGAGAAGGTCGACGAGCTGCTGACGCTCGAGCTGTACAGCCACGTGATGCACCTGACGTCGCAGGTGTCCGGCGACCTCGTCGACGGCAAGGGGCCGATCGACGTGCTGCGGGCGACGCTGCCGGCAGGCACCGTCAGCGGCGCGCCGAAGGTGCGGGCGATGGAGATCATCGACGACCTCGAGCCGGTCAAGCGCGGCCCGTACGCGGGCGTCGTCGGCTACGTCGACTTCTCCGGCAACCTCGACACGGCGATCGCGATTCGCACGATGTTCGTCCGTCCCGATGGCACCGCGTCCGTGCAGGCCGGCGCCGGCGTCGTCGCCGACTCCGACCCGGTGCTCGAGGACCTCGAGTGCCGCAACAAGGCCGCCGCGCTGCTGGCTGCCGTGCCGGCGGCGCGACGGATGACCGCGAAGAAGGCCGCCCATGACGCCTGACCTCCCGAGGTGGTTCTGGTGGCCGCGCGACTTCGTGCGCGTCGCCGGGCCCGACGCCGAGACGTACCTGCAGGGCCAGCTCAGCCAGGACATCGACGGCGTCGACCGTGCGTGGTCGTTCCTGCTGCAACCGTCGGGGAAGGTCGACGCGTTGCTGCGCGTGCACCGCGTCGCCGACGACGACTTCGTCCTCGAGACGGACGGCGGCTGGGGGGCCCACGTCCTCGGTCGGCTGCGGAAGTTCCTGCTGCGCACGAAGGCGGAGGTCACGCCGCTGCCCGACTGGCGCTGCCTCACGGTGCGCGGTGTCGACGGCGACGACGAGCTCCCGGGGTTGCCGGGGTCCGACACCGTCGGCGCGCCCGACGATCTCACTCCGCCCGACGACATGGCGCAGGGCAGCGGCCACGAGTGGGAGCGGCTGCGCATCATGGCCGGTGTCCCGAAGATGGGCGCCGAGCTCACCGACGCCACGATCCCCGCCGAAGCCGGGCAGTGGTGGATCGACCGGGCGGTGTCGTTCACGAAGGGCTGCTACACGGGCCAGGAGCTCGTCGCCCGCATCGACTCGCGAGGCGGGCACGTCCCGCGCCCGATCCGTGGCGTCCGCCTCGACGGCACCGCGGACGCGGGCACGCCCGTCCTGCACGATGGCAAGGACGTCGGCGTGCTGACGAGCGTCGCCGGCGACGTCGGCCTCGCCCCGGTGTCGCGCGCCGTGGAACCCGGCACCGCGGTCACGGTCGGCGGCGTGGCGGCGCGAATCGACGCGCTCCCGCTCCTAGGCTGATCCAGGTGCGGCGAGCGTTGTGGTCGGGGGTCGCCGTGGTCGCGCTCGCCGGGTGCGGCGGCGGTGTCCCGAGCATCGACCTGCCGACGCCGCCCACGACCCGCGCCGGTCGCGTCGCGACCACACTGCCCGACACGAGCGGCGTCGCGCTCGCCGGCATCCCCGGCGTCACGACCGTCCCGCCGCCGGCGCTGGCGCCCGGGAACTCGCGCATCACGGGGACCGTGCGCGGGCCCGACGGTCCGATCGGCGGCGCCACGGTGCGCATCGAACGGTTCGTCGGCGACGCATCCGCCCGCGCCGACATCATCACCCGTCCCGACGGCACCTTCGCCACCGATCCGATCCTCGGCGGGCGTTACCGCGTGCGGGCGTGGCGGGCGCCCGACCTCGCCATCGACCGGCCCGTCGTCTTCTACCTCGACGACGCCAAGACGCAGCCGGTCGACCTCGGGTTGACGGCGCACGGCGGGATCGACGTCGGCGCGTCGATCTCGCCGGATCCGCCGTACGAGGATGCGCTCGGAGTGCTCGCCGTCTCGGTGACCGGGGTGTCCGTCGACGGCAACGGCATCGTCCGGACCGCGCCCGTCGCCGGCATCGCCGTCGACCTCACCGTGCCGAGCGGCTGGCAGGTGTTCACCGCCGACCCGCAGGCGACGAGTGACAGCGGCCGGGCGACGTACCAGGTCCGCTGCACGCTCGCCGGCAGCGGCGGGTTCTTCGCGACCGTCGGCGGCCAGACGTTCACGCTCGACGTGCCGTCGTGCACGACGCCGCCGCCGACCACCACGACGACGGAGCCGGAGACGTCGACGACGGTCGGGGTGTTCACGACGACCACCCGCAGCAGCCGCGGCAATGGGAACGGCCGCCCCGGCAGCCCGTAGCCTGCGGGGCGTGCAAGCGGTCGCATCGGGGCTCGTGCCGAAGCAGGTGCAGCGCGTCGGCCCCGCCGAGCTCGCCTACCTCGAGACCGGCCGGCGCGACGACGACGCCGGCACACCGACCGTCTTCTTCCTGCACGGCACACCGACGCACGCGTTCCTGTGGCGCAAGGTGCTTCGGCTGCTCGGCGACGACGACGTGCACTGCATCGCGTACGACCTGATGGGTCTGGGCGACACCGTCGTCAGCCCGTACGAGGACTTCACCGCGCCGATGCAGGCGGAGATCCTCCTCGACTGGCTCGACAAGTGGTCGCTCGAGTCGGTCGTCCTCGTCGGTCACGAGGTCGGCGGCGCGGTCGCCCAGCAGGTCGTCGCCAACCACCCGGAACGGGTGCGCGGCCTCGTCCTCGTCGACACGGTCTGTTACGACAACTGGCCGCACCCGCTCGTCGCCCAGGCGATGCGGCTGGCGCGGACACCGGGGCTCGACACCGTCGCGTACGCGCTCGGCCTTCCGCGGCGCATCGCCCACGCTCGTATCGGGTTCCTGCGGGCCGTGCACGACAAGACGTGCATGTCACCCGACGTGGTCGACGCGTACCTGCGGCCGATCGAGACGGTCGAGGGGCGCGAGCGGGCGCGGCGTTTCCTGCTCGCCGCCGACAACCGCTACACCCTCGAGTGCGTGCCGGGGCTGCGGAAGTTCGACGCGCCGACCGCGGTCGTGTGGGGCGCCGACGACGTGTTCCTGTCGCCGTCGTGGGGCAAGCGGCTCGCCGAGGACATCCCGGGCGCGAACGGGAAGCTCGACCTCGTCGCGTTCTGTGGCCACCTCGTGCCCGAGGAGGAGCCGACCGCGGTCGTCGACGCCGTCCGCGGGGTGGTCGCATGACGACGGTCCTCGACCGGATCGTCGCGGCGCACCGAGAGGTGGCCGCGTCGGACGAGCGACCGCTCGACGCGCTCGCCGAGCGGGCCGCCGCGATCGCGACCGCCGGCGGCGGCCGCGACTTCCGCGCCGCGCTGGCCGATCCCGCGGGCGTGTCGGTGATCGCCGAGATCAAACGACGGTCGCCGAGCCGCGGGGACCTGTTCCCGGGCCTCGACGCGGCGGCGCTGGCGAAGTCGTACGCCGCCGGTGGCGCCGCGTGCCTGTCCGTCCTCACGGACGTCGACTTCTTCGGTGGCTCGGTGGCCGACCTCGAGACAGCCCGCGCCGCAGTCGACATCCCCGTGCTGCGCAAGGACTTCACCGTGTCGGAGCGCGACGTCTACGACGCCCGCATCATGGGTGCCGACGCCGTGCTCCTGATCGCGGCGGCGCTGGCGACGTCCGAGCTCGCCCGGTTCCGCGACCTCGCCGTCTCGATAGGGCTGACGGCGCTGGTCGAGGTCCACGACGAGGCCGAGCTGTCGCGGGCGATCGCCGCCGGCGCCGACGTCATCGGCGTGAACCAGCGCGACCTGCGCTCGTTCGATGTCGACCGCGAGCTGGCGGCCCGTCTCGCGGCGAAGATGCCCGACGGGGTCGTGAAGGTGGCCGAGTCCGGCATCCGCGACGCCGGCGACGTCACCCGCCTGTCCGACGCCGGCTACGACGCCATCCTCGTCGGGGAGTCGCTGGTGACGTCGTCGAACCCGACCGATGCCGTGCGTTCGTTGACGCTGCAACCCCGGAGGTAGACCGTCATGCGCTGGACCCTGCCGAGCGACCGCGTCCCCGAGGCGTGGTTCAACGTCGTGCCGCACCTGCCCGAGCCGCTGCAGCCGCCGCTGCACCCGGGAACGAAGCAGCCGGTCGGTCCCGACGACCTGGCGCCGCTGTTCCCGATGGCGCTGATCGGTCAGGAGGTGTCGGCCGAGCCGTGGATCGACGTGCCCGGCGAGGTGCTCGACGTGCTGCGTCTGTGGCGGCCGACGCCACTCGTGCGGGCGGAGCGGCTGGAGCGGGCGCTCGGGACACCGGCGCGCATCTATTACAAGGACGAGTCGGTGTCACCGGCCGGTTCGCACAAGCCGAACACCGCGGTCGCGCAGGCCTACTACAACAAGCAGGAGGGAATCCCGCGACTGACGACCGAGACCGGCGCGGGGCAGTGGGGGTCGGCGTTGTCGTTCGCCGGCGCGCTGTTCGATCTCGAGGTCATGGTGTACATGGTGCGGGCGTCGTACGAGCAGAAGCCGTACCGGCGTGTGCTGATGGAGACGTGGGGTGGCTCGGTCGTGCCCTCGCCCGTCGACGACCCGTCGCACCCCGGTTCGCTCGGCACCGCGATCTCCGACGCCGTCCGCGACGCGGTGTCGCGCGACGACTCGCACTACTCCCTCGGGTCCGTGCTCAACCACGTGCTGTTGCACCAGACCGTCATCGGGTTGGAGGCGAAGGAGCAGCTCGCGCTGGCGGGGGAGTCGCTACCCGACGTCGTGATCGGATCGTGCGGCGGCGGGTCGAACCTCGGCGGCATCTCGCTGCCGTTCGTGCCGGACGCGGGTGTTCGCCTGGTCGCCGTCGAACCGGCGTCGTGCCCGACGCTCACGTCCGGGCGGTTCGACTACGACTTCGGCGACACCGCGGGCATGACGCCGCTGCTGCCGATGTACACGCTCGGGCACGACTTCATCCCGCCGTCGATCCACGCCGGCGGCCTGCGGTACCACGGCGACTCGCCGATCATCTCGTCGCTCGTGAAGGCCGGGCGCATGGAGGCGGTGGCGTACCCGCAGGGCAAGGTGTTCGAGGCCGCGGTGCAGTTCGCCCGCACCGAGGGGCCGGTGTGCGCGCCCGAGACGTCCCACGCGGTTCGAGGCGCCATCGACGAGGCCCTCGCCGCCAAGGAGTCAGGCGAGGAGCGGGTCATCCTGTTCTCCTACAGCGGTCACGGTCTCCTGGACCTGTCCGCCTATGACGACTACCTCAACGACCGCCTCGTCGACGGATAGACCCGGGCGGTGGGCGACGGCACCGGTAGCCTCGCCCCGATGTTCGTCAAGATCTGCGGGACGACGAGCGAGGACGATGCCCTGCTCGCCGTCGCCATGGGTGCCGACGCGCTCGGCTTCGTCTTCGCGCCCTCGCCCCGACAGGTCGCGGCATCCGTCGCCGCCGACATCGCCAAGCGGCTGCCCCCCGAGGTGCTCACCGTCGGCGTGTTCCGCAACGAGTCGCCGGAGCGCGTCGTCGAGATCGTCAACCGGGCCGGACTTCGGGGCGCACAGCTCCACGGCGGTGAGACGGCGGACGAGACCAGGTGGATCCGCCAGCGCGTCCCGTTCGTGATCAAGGGGTTCGCCGCCGGCGACGGCGCGGTGCGGAGCGCGTCCGACTACGGGGCCGACGTCGTGCTCCTCGACTCCCCCCGGCCCGGGTCGGGGCAGGTGTTCGACTGGTCGCTCGCCGAAGCGCCGTCGCGCACCCGGCTCCTGCTCGCCGGCGGACTCACGCCGGAGAACGTCGCCGACGCCATCGAGCAGGTGCGCCCGTGGGGGGTCGACGTCGTCACCGGCGTCGAGGCCGAGCCCGGCCGGAAGGACCCGCGCAAGGTCCGGGCGTTCGTCGCCAACGCCAAGGCCGCCGGTCGCGAGTTCGCCGACCGCCGTCCGCGTGCCGACGTCGGCGCCGACGGCGGACCGTACGACTGGCAGGAAGAGGAGTACCGGTGACGTCCCCCCACGCTGCTTTCGGTGAGTTGGGCCTGCTATGAGCCCCCTTACTGACCGAAAGGCCGGTGGCGGAGGCGGCGACGTGCACATGGGCGAGCCGACCCGCGACGGGCGCTTCGGTGAGTTCGGCGGGCGGTTCATGCCCGAGACGCTCGTCCCGGCGTGCATCGAGCTCGAGGCGGCGTTCCGCAGCGCGTGGAGCGATGACGCGTTCCGCGACGAGTACGACGCGATCCTGCGGGACTACGGCGGCCGGCCGACGCCCGTCACCGAGTGTCACCGCCTGTCGCACGAGCTCGGCGTGCGCGTCCTGCTCAAGCGCGAGGACCTCACCCACACGGGCAGCCACAAGATCAACAACGTCATCGGCCAGTCCCTGCTCGCCCGCCGCATGGGCAAGCAGCGCGTCATCGCCGAGACCGGCGCCGGTCAGCACGGCGTCGCCACCGCAACCGCGTGCGCGCTGTTCGGGCTCGAGTGCGTCGTCTACATGGGCGAGGTCGACGTCGCCCGCCAGGAGCTCAACGTCTTCCGCATGCGCCTCCTCGGTGCCGAGGTCGTCCCCGTCACCAGCGGCAGCCGCACGCTCAAGGACGCGGTCAACGAGGCACTCCGCGACTGGCTCGCCAGCGTCGAGTCGACCTACTACTGCCTCGGCTCGGTGATGGGCCCGCACCCGTACCCGTGGATGGTGCGCGAGTTCCAGCGCATCGTCGGCGACGAGGCACGCGAGCAGTGCCGCGCCATCCTCGGTCCGACGACCGACCCCGACTACGCCGTCGCCTGCGTCGGCGGCGGCAGCAACGCCGCCGGCACGTTCGCCGGCTTCGTCGAGACCGCCGCGAACCTCGTCGGCGTCGAGGCGGAAGGTGGCGCCGCCATCGCCCGGAAGGTGCCCGGGGTCGTGCACGGCAGCAAGTCGTTCCTGATGCAGGACGAGCACGGTCAGGTCCTCGAGGCCCACTCGATCAGCGCTGGTCTCGACTACCCGGGCGTCGGCCCCGAGCACGCCTATCTCGCGGCGACCGGGCGGGCGACGTACGTCACCGCGAACGACGACGAGGTGCTCGACGCGCTGCAGCTGCTCGCCCGCACCGAGGGCATCATCCCCGCGCTGGAATCGGCGCACGCCGTCGCGTGGGTCGTGCGCGCCGCCCGAAGCGGCGAGCTCCCGACCGGCAGCACCGTGTTGATCACGATGAGCGGCCGCGGCGACAAGGACGCCGACCAGGTGATGCGCATCCTCCAGGGTCGCGGCGCGCTGTGACGATCGAATCGGAGTTCCGCGACAAGCGCGCCGCGGGACGCAAGCTCCTCGTCCCGTACATCAGCGGCGGCTACGGCAGCGACTGGACGGAGATCGTCGCCGCGCTCGCCAGTGCCGGCGCCGACGCCATCGAGATCGGCATCCCGTTCTCCGACCCGATCATGGACGGGCCCGTGATCCAGGAGTCGACACGCCTCGCGCTCGAGCAGGGCGCCACGCCACCGGCCGTCATCGGCGCGCTCGGCGACGTCGACATCGACGTCCCGCTCGTCGCGATGACGTCGTACAACATCTGCTTCCGCGCCGGCCACGAGCGCTTCGCCCGCACGCTGCACGACAACCGCGTCGCCGGCGCCATCCTCCCCGACCTCCCCGTCGACGAGCTCGACGGTTGGGCCGATGCCGCCGGGAGTGCGGGCATCGAGACGATCCTGCTCGCCGCGCCCACCACGCCGGACGACCGCCTCGACATCATCTGCGAGCGGACCCACGGCTTCGTCTACGGGATGGGGTCGATGGGCGTCACCGGCGAGCGGGCGTCGCTGGCGTCGACCGCGTCGGTGATCGCCAAGCGACTCAAGGCGCACACCGACAAGCCCGTGCTCATCGGTATCGGCGTGTCGACGCCCGACCAGGCCCGCGAGGTGTGCACCGAGGCCGACGGTGCGATCGTCGGCACCGCCCTCGTGCGCCGGATCCTCGACGGCTGCGGTCCCGACGGCGCCGCCGACTTCGTCGGTTCACTACGCGCCGCCCTCGACGCCGGCTGACTGGCGTCAGTCCGCGCGCATCCTCCAACACACTCGCGTTCTTTCGCCCGAACCGGACGCCAGAACGCGGATTTGTTGGAGGATGCGCGTCGGGGCGTCAGGCGAGATGGGCGCGGAGGAACTCGACCGTCCGCGACCACGCCTGTTCGGCGGCGTCGGCGTCGAACGCGTCGGGACGGTCGGACTCGAAGAACCAGTGGCCGGTGCCGGCGTAGCGGTGGAACGTGACGTCGCACCCGGCGAGCCCGAGACTCGCCTCGAGGAACGCGATGTCGTCGTCGGACTCGAACGGGTCGTGCTCGGCGAAGTGGCCGAGGTACGCCGACCGGGCGCCGTCGAAGTCGATGTTCTGGCTCCCGTAGAACACCACCGTCGCGGCGACGACGTCGGGCGCCCGCGCCGACAGCCACAGCGCCCACGACGCGCCCATCGAGAAGCCGACGACGGCGATCGGCCCGTCCGGGGTGATGCGCAGGTTGCGCAGTCGCGCCGCCGACGCCGTCACGAGTGCCACGCCCTCGTTCGGGTCGGACTCGGCGAGCAGGCGCTGGGCCTCGTCGGCCGACGACGGCAACGCCCCGCCCATCAGGTCAGGTGCCAGCACGACGAACCCCTCGTCGGCCAACCGATCGGCGACCGACCTGAAGAACGGCGTCAGGCCCCACCAGGAGTGGAGCAGGAGCACACCGGGACCCGATCCCGCGTCGGGCGCGACGAGGTAGGCGGTCCCGGCGGTGTCCATCGGCTCGACCGTATCGTGCGCACCGTGAGCGACCGGCAGGCATGCGAGCTCTGCGAGGCCGCCCGCATCACGCCGTGGTACCACGAAGACGACGTGTGCTGGGTCGCCGAGTGCGAGGCGTGCTACCAACCGATGGTCGTGTGGCGCACGCACGGCACCGACCCGCCGCAACCGGACGTCGACCACATGCTCACGACGCTCGAACGCGTCGCCGCCGCCGTGCTCGGCCACGACGACTTCTCGATCGATCGCACCATGCGCCAGATCCCCGACCACTTCCACGCGCACGCCCGCGACCGCCGTCGATGGCGCCGATGACACGCGCACCGGCGACGCCGTGGACGTGCCCGGAGTGTCACCGGCAGTTCGCCCGCACGAAGCAGTCGCACGACTGCGCGCCGGCGATGACGATCGACGAGTACTTCTCGACCGGCCCGGTGCACGAGCGGCCGGTGTTCGACGCCGTCATGCAGGGCCTCACCGATGCCGGCATCCGGGGCGTGCACGTCGAGCCGGTGTCGGTCGGGATCTTCCTGAAGAACCCGCACAAGTTCGCCGAGCTGCGGACGATGACGCGCTGGACGGCGATCTCGTTCTCACTCCGCCGCCGGGCCACGCACCGCACGATCACGCGCAAGGTGGTGCCGTACGGCGGTCGCTACCACCACGTCGCCAACGTCGCCGATCCCGCCGGTGTCGACGACGGGCTCGTCGCGCTACTGGTCGAAGCCTACGAGTCGGCGCTCACCAGGAGGTCCGACACCTCCGGGTGACGGGCCGACCAGCCCTGCAGGAACTCGCAGCGCACGTCGGCCCGACGACCCCGCGCCCGGACGTCGTCGAAGACGCCACGGGCCAGCTGGCCGCCGATGCCCTGACCCTCGAACGCCGGATCGACCTCGGTGTGGATCAGCTCGATGACGTCGGTCCCCGGCTCGAGCGCGTACTCGACCCGGCCGGCCACGCGCCCGTCGGCGGTGCGCGCCTCGTACCGCAACTGCGACGCCACGTCGACGATGTCGACGGCGACGCGCTCGCCGGCCGACATCAGTCGAGCACCGCGACGTCGTCCGTCGGCGGCATCTCGGCATCGGCGAGGTCGACCTCCTGGCCGCCGTGCATCGCCTGCTCCTCGGACGCGGCGACGCCGGCCGGGAGCACGTACCACACGAGGACGGCGGCGGCGATGGCCACGACGCCCCCGATCCGCAGCGCCGTCGACATCGCGTCCGAGAACCCCGTCCGCGCGGCGAGCGACAACCGGTCGCCGACCGGGCCACCGATCTGGCGGGCGATCTCGCGCGCGGCACCGAGCGAGGACTCCGCCAGCGACCGCACCGCCGGCGGCAGCGGCGCGACGGCGTCGTGCAGCGAGTGGACGTAGCGCGACGTCACGATCGACCCGAGCACAGCGACGCCGAGCGCGCCCCCGAGCTCGCGGTTGGTGTCGTTCATCGCCGAGCCGACACCGGCCTTGGCCAGCGGGAGTGACGACATGATCGACGCGGTCGACGGTGCCATCGTCAGTCCCATGCCCGTCGACAGCACGACCAGCGAGATGACGAGCAACCCGTAGCCGGTGTCGACGCCGTTCATCGCCATGACCCACTGGCCGACGCCGGCGACGAACAGCCCGAGTGACACCGTCGCGCGCGCCCCGATCTTCTCGGCGATCCGCGCGCTCATCGGCGCGACCACCATCATCGTGAACGCGAACGGCAGCGTGCGCACGCCGGCCTCGAGCGCCGAGTAGTCCTTCACGAGCTGCAGGTACTGCGTCAGCAGGAAGAACATCCCGAACATCCCGAAGAACACCAGGGAGATCGCCAGCGACCCACCGGTGAACCCCCGCCGCTGGAAGAAGCGCAGGTCGAGCATCGGGCGCTCGGTCCGCAGCTCCCACCACGCGAACAGCGAGAACACGACGGCGAACACCGCGAACGCGCCCAGGATCTCGCCGTCCGTCCAGCCCTTCGTCGGCGCCTCGATGATCCCGTAGACGAGCGAGGACACGGCCACGATCGACATCAGCGCGCCGGCGAGGTCGAGCGGCGTCTTGCGCTCGTCGCGCGACGTCGGGACGAGGATGCGCCCGGCGACGAGCGCGACGACGACGACCGGGATGTTGATGAAGAAGACGGAGCCCCACCAGAAGTGCTCGAGCAGCCAGCCCGACGTGATCGGGCCGATCGCCCCGCCGGCGCCGGCGACGCCGGCCCAGATGCCGATCGCCCGGGCCCGCTCGCGGGGCGGGAAGACGTTGGTGAGGATCGACAGCGTGGACGGCATGACGAACGCCGCAGCCGCGCCCATCAGCGCCCGGCAGGCGATCACCTGACCGGGTGACGACGACAGCGCGGCGAGCGCCGATCCGAGCCCGAAGACGGCGAGCCCGATCTGGAGCGCGCCCTTGCGGCCGAACCGATCGCCGAGCGCCCCGCCGGTGAACAGAAGTCCGGCGAACACGAGGGAGTAGGCGTCGACCATCCACTGGAGCTGCGAGTTCGTCGCGTCGAGCTCCCTGACGAGCGTCGGCAGCGCGACGTTGAGCACGGTGTTCCCCATGACGATCATGAGGAGCGACAGGCACAGCACCGACAGCGTCCACCAGCGGCGGTCGTCGACGTCGGATGCGGAGAGAGCGGGCGGCATCAGGGGTCCCCAACGTACCTGGGGACGCGTTCATGCCCGAGCTCCGGCTCTGCCTCCGCTCGGGTGGCGCTCGTCGCTGGCGCTTCCCTCGCGCCGGAGGGGCTGCGCCGGATCGACCGGCGCAGCCCCCGACTTCCCGCGAACTCGACGAACTACTTGACGATCATCGCGGTGACCATGCCGAACATGCCGTCCTCGCGCTCGGCGTGGGTGAGGATGTGGCAGTGGAACGCCCACACCCCCGGGTTGTCGGCGGTCACCAGCACCGAGATGCGCTCGCCGGGGGCGACGACGACGGTGTCCTGCTTCTGCGGGGTCGCCAGCGGGAACCCGTCCTTGGCGACGACGAGCTGGTCGAGCCCGTGGAGGTGCATGGGGTGCGCGCCCACCCCTTCGTTGAGGTAGTGGATGAGCACGCGCTGCCCCGGCTTGGCCACGATCGGCTCGGTGGCGGGGAACGACTTGCCGTTGAGGGCGAAGCCGATCGTCCCCGAGTCGTTCAGCATCAGTGACGTCTCGACGTCGGGCTTCACGCCGCCCGGCATCGGCAGCTCGCCGACCTGGAACGTCCCGGCGAGACCGTTCGACACCTGCTTGGCGGCGTTGTGGTGCGAGTGGTACATGCCGACCTCGACGCGCTGCGCGACGAAGTCGTACGTGAACGAGTCACCGGGCTTGATCGGGTCCTGGGTGATGTCGGGCACGCCGTCCATCGCGTTCGGCAGCCGCACGCCGTGGATGTGCAGCGCCGTCGACTCCGGCAGCTCGTTCTTCAGCACGACCTTCACGTGGTCGCCGACGTCCACCTTGATCGTCGGCCCGGGGACGGTGCCGTTGTAGGTCCACGCCTCGACCTTCTTGCCGGCCTCGACCTCCCACTGCACGACCTTCGCCGTGAGGGCGAACACCTTCGTGCCGTCGGCCTCGACGGTCGGCTGCAGGAGCTCGCCCCCGTGGCCCTCGGTCTTGTCCGGGAACGCATGGGTGCGCGCGGCCATCGCCTTGTCCATCGCGTCGGGGTCCATCGCCATCGAGGACCCGCCCGACCCGGACGAGTGGTCCATCGGCGCGGCCGCGGAGCCGCCGCCCGACGACGACTCGGTGATCGTCAGTGGCGCCGTCATGCCCGCGGCCTCGTGGCCGGGGACGGCGCAGAACAGCGTGTACGACCCCGGCTTCAGCTTCGACAGGTCGAGTGAGCCCGTCCCCTTCGGGTCGATCATCGGGCTGGCAACCGTGGCGTCCTCCTTCACCGCGAGGTTGTGCTGCATCGTCCCGCTGTTCGTGAGCTGCAGCGACCCGCCGGCGCCGACCTGGACGGCCTTCGGAGCGATCGAGAACTCGGCGAGCGTCACGGCGACGGGTGCGCCGGCGGCGTCACCACCGACGCTCGTCGACACCTTGGACCCGCCGTCGTCTCGCGATGACAGGCCGACGGCGAAGACAGCAGCGACGAGGGCGAGCACGGCGACGATGGCGGAGGTGACCGTCAGGGTGTCCTGGCGTTCGCTCATGGAAGTCCTTTCGAAGGGCGTTCGTGCCATCAAACGGGACGCCCGCGCTGCCGCCCTAGGGGCATGGGTCAGGACCCACGGGACCTTCGGCCCTATTCACCTCCGGGCAGACCGGGCAGGGTGGACGGCGATGTCGGTGGATCGGAACGGACTCCAGGTGCTGTCGCGCGACGAGTGCCTCGACCTGCTGTCGCAGGCGACGCTCGGGCGCGTCGCGGTGTCCATCGCCGCGCTCCCGGTCGTGCTGCCCGTGCACTACGGGGTGTTCGACGGCGACGTCGTGTTCCGCACCGTCGAAGGGACGAAGCTCACGGGCGCGGTGACGAACGCGGTCGTGGCGTTCGAGGTGGACGACATCGACGACGGCGGCGTGGGGTGGAGCGTCCTCGTCGTCGGCCGCGCGGAGATCGTCGACGATCCCGTCGAGCGCGCCGCCGCCGAAGAGGCAATCCCGCCGTCGTGGCTCCCCGTCGCCGCGGACCACGTCGTGCGTGTGCGGGGCGACGTCGTCTCCGGGCGCCGCATCGTCCGGGTCGCCGCCGGCGCCGGGGTGTAGCCACCGGCGGGCGAGCGGCCGGCAGCTAGCTGGCCGGCACGATCCAGGTGAGCTCGGTGCCGCCCTCGGCGCGGCGCTCGAGCGAGAACGTCCCGGCCATCTCCGCCGCCCGCCCGGCGAGGTTGCGCAGGCCGTGCCCGCCGGCGCGCCGGTCGACTGCGGGTGGGACGCCGACGCCGTTGTCGGTCACCCGCAGCACGACGTCGCCGGCGACGACCTCGACGTCGATCTCGACCGACGAGGCGTGCGCGTGGCGGGCGACGTTGGCGAGCGCCTCGCGGAGCGCGGACAGCAGGTGCTCGGCGACGTGCGGATCGACCGCGGTGTCGACCGGACCGTCGAAGCGGATGCGGGGGTCGAAGCCGAGGACGCTCGCCATCTCGCGCGCCAGCTCGAGGATGTTCGCCCGCAGGCCGGCGTCCTCCGCGGTGGTCGTCTCCAGGGCGAAGATGGTCGTGCGGATCTGTCGGATCGTCTCGTCGAGGTCGTCGACGGCCTGGCGCAGGCGTGACTGCACCGCCGGCAGCTGCGCCAACCGGTAGCACGCCTGCAGGTTGAGCCCGGTCGCGAACAGCCGCTGGATGACGGTGTCGTGCAGGTCGCGGGCGATGCGCTCGCGGTCCTCCAGGAGCGCGAGGTCGCGGACGCGCGCGTGCAGGCGGGCGTTCTCGATGGCGACGCCCGCGGCGATGGCGAGGGCGACGACGAGCGACTCGTCCTCGGGTGAGAACTCGTCGGCGCCCCGCTTGTCGGTCAGGTAGAGGTTCCCGAAGACCTCGCCGCGGACGAGCACCGGCACACCGAGGAACGACTTCATGGGTGGGTGCCCGGGCGGGAAGCCGGCGCTCTGCTCGTGCGTCGTGATGTCGGCGATGCGCACCGGCTTCGGGTCGACGATGAGCAGGCCGAGCACGCCGAGTCCCTCCGGCAGGTGGCCGATCGCCCGCACGCCCTCGGGTGAGAGGCCGACGGTGATGAAGTCCTCGAGGCCGTGCTTCTGCTCGTCGAGGACGCCGAGCGCCGCGTAGGTCGCGTCCACGAGCGAGCGGGCGGCGTCGACGATGCGGCGCAGCACCGTCGGCAGGTCGAGGTCCGAGCCGATCAGGAGGACGGCGTCGACGAGCTCGCGCAGGCGCTCGGCGTCGGTGATCTCCCCGTACGGCATCGCACGCGGAGCGTAGGCGAGCCCCGATCGCGGCAGTATTGAGGCGTGACCGTGCGCGTCTTCCTGCTCG
This sequence comes from Acidimicrobiales bacterium, assembly GCA_035700105.1. Classification (GTDB taxonomy): domain Bacteria; phylum Actinomycetota; class Acidimicrobiia; order Acidimicrobiales; family DASSOZ01; genus DASSOZ01. The sequence goes on along the minus strand of DASSOZ010000043.1, from coordinate 6,195 downwards.
ACGACCACGAGATCGTGCGGCGCGGCCTGCGCGACCTCATCGACGCCGAGGAGGACATGGAGGTCGTGGGCGAGGCGTCGACCGCCGAGGAGGCGCTCAACCGCGTGCCGCCGACGCGGCCCGACGTCGCCGTGCTCGACGTCCGGCTGCCCGACGGCAGCGGCGTGGAGGTGTGTCGCGAGATCCGCGCCCGCCACCCCGAGGTCCAGGCGCTGATGCTCACGTCGTTCGCCGATGACGAAGCGCTGTTCTCGGCGATCATGGCGGGGGCGTCGGGCTACGTGCTCAAGCAGATCCGCGGGAACGAGCTGATCGACGCCATCCGCCGGGTCGCCGGTGGGGAGTCGCTGCTCGACCCCGCCGTCACCCGCCGGGTGCTCGAGCGCCTGCGCGACAACCGCGAAGAGGACGAAGGGCTCGCTCGGCTGTCCGACCAGGAGCGCAAGATCCTCGACTTCATCGCCGAGGGCATGACGAACCGGCAGATCGCCGAGGCCATGTTCCTCGCCGAGAAGACGGTCAAGAACTACGTCTCGACGATGCTCTCGAAGCTCGGCATGGAGCGGCGTACGGAGGCGGCCGCGTACGCCGCCCGCCTCGCCGAGCGGCGCAAGCACCACGACTGACCCCTGGGAATCCGGGGTTTGCGCGCGTAGCGTGTGGGGAACGGTGCCCCGCGTGCGGATCGTCGATCGGCGGTTGGCCGACCCCTTGGTCGCGGCCACGATCGTCCGTGACGAGCGCGACGACGTCCTCGGCGACTGGACCGAGCTGTGCGAGTGGGACCCGACGCTCCCGCCGGGAACGGTGCCGCGGGGCGGGGGACCGGTGGTCGACGCCGTCGCCGCCGCGCTCGGCCGCCACCAGCCGATCGGGTGGGGACCGGACGCCGAGGTCGAGGACGCCGTCCGCCGCTTCGCCGCCCTGCAGGGGTCGGTCGCGGCCGCCGTCGGGACGCTGGCGTGCCTGCGCGAGGCCGTCGGTCGGCGCCTGCGAGGGCGGGTGCCGGCCGAGGAGCTCGAGCAGACGTGGACGCGCCTGGGCGTCATCGTCGACCGCGCCATCGGGGTCGCCGCCCAGCGTCTCGCGGACCGCCTCGAGGCCGACGCCCTCACCGACGAGCTGACGGGTCTCGGCAACCGCCGCGCGCTCGAGCGGGACCTCCAGCAGGAGCTCGCCCGGGCCGCCCGTCACGAGCGCCAGTTCAGCGTCGCCGTGATCGACCTCGACGGGCTGAAGCGCATCAACGACACCGAGGGCCACGCCGCCGGTGACGCCGCGCTGCGCCGGCTCGCCGCCGGGCTGAACGCCTCGCTGCGCGCCGGCGACCGCGCCTACCGGCTCGGCGGCGACGAGTTCGCCCTCGTGCTCCCGGAGACGGCGCCGGACCGCGCCCGCCACGCGCTCGAGCGCCTCGTGGACGCCGGCGCCCCGGCCATGAGCTGGGGCGTGGCCGCCTTCCCGTTCGACGGCCGCTCCTCGCGCTCGCTGCTCGAGCGCGCCGACCAGCGCCTGTACGCGCACAAGTCCCGCCCGCGCTGAACCCCCATTTTCGTTTCAAGAAACGAAAACGGGGGCCGGCGCCCCCGGTTTCGTTTCATTCCACGAAAATGGGGGTTGATGGAGACCCGCCGCCTCGGACGTACCGGCCACCTCTCGAGCGTCGCGGTGCTGGGCGCCGCCGCCTTCGCCCGGTCGAACCCGGAGGAGACCGGGCGGGTGTTCCACGCCGCCCTCGACGCCGGCGTGAACCACCTCGACATCGCGCCCCGGTACGGCGACGCCGAGCGCCTCGTCGGCCCGCTGCTCCCGGCCGTGCGGGACCGGCTGTTCGTCGGATGCAAGACGACCCGCCGCAACGGTGACGGCGCCCGCGCCCAGCTCGAGGAGTCGCTCACGACGCTCGGCTGCGACACGTTCGACCTCTACCAGATGCACGCGGTCACCACGGTCGACGAGCTCGACGACCGCGCCCCGGCCGCCGAGGCGATCCTGCGGGCACGCGACGAGGGACTGTGCCGCTTCGTCGGCGTGACCGGTCACGACATGGGTGCGCCGCGCGCCCACGCCGAGGCTGTCCGCCGGTGGGACCTCGACACGGTGATGTTCCCGGTGAACCCGCGCCGGTGGTCCGACGCCGACTACCGCCGTGACGCCGAGGCGCTCCTCGACCTCGCCGCCGAGCGCGACCTGGGCGTGATGGCGATCAAGGCCGCGGCCGCCCGCCCGTGGCGGACGGACGAACAGGCCGAGCGCCACGCGACGACGTGGTACGAGCCGTACACGGCTGCCGACGAGGTGGCGCGGGGCGTGCGCTTCGCCCTGTCGACGCCGGGCGTCCACGCCATCTGCACGCCCGGCGACGTCGACGTGCTGCGCGCCGCGCTCGAGGCCGCGAACAGCTACACGCCCATGACCGGCGACGAGCGTGCCGACGCGATCAGCGCGACGCGCGACGAGGAGCTCATCTTCCCAATGCGATGAGCGCGGCGCCGCCGACGGCGAGCGCCATGCCCGCGAGTTGGTGGCGCGACAGCCGTTCGTCGAGCACGACGCGCGCCAGCGCGACCGTCCCGGCCGGGTAGAGCGACGCCAGCACGGCGACGAGCGACACGAGTCCCGTCCCGACGCCGAAGAAGTAGAACGCGTTGGCGGTGATGTCGAGCACGCCGGTGGCGACGATGACCGGGACCGCGGCGCGCGACGGCCGCGGCAGCCGCCGGGCGACCAGCGCGCCCGACGCCAGCAGCACGACGGACACCGCGCGTGACGCCACCAGCGGCCACAAGCCGGTCCCGTCGGCGGCCTCGGAGAACAGCACGAGGGCGATGCCGAAGCACAGGCCCGCGCCCGACGCCAGCAGCACCTCACCCCGCGCGCTCACGACGCTGGAGTCGGCGTCGCTCGGCACCCGTGACACCAGCGCGACGGCGGGCAGCGCGCACACCACGCCGACGAGGGCGACGACCGAAGGCCGCTCGCCGCTCGCCAGCCCCCACGCCACCGGCACGAGCGCGGAGCCGACGGCGGTGATCGGCGCCACGACGGACATCCGGCCGACGGCGAGTCCGCGGTAGAGCGCGGTGACGCCGACCAGCCCGATGCACCCGCCGACCGCGCCGTACACGAGGTCGCCGCCGTCGAGTCGGGGCGCGGCGATGAACAGCGCCATGACGACGCCGAGCAGCAACCCGACGAGTTGCGACCCCACGACGACCGTCTGCGTCGCGGCGCGCTTCGACGCCAGCCCGCCGAGGAAGTCGCCGCTGCCGTAGCCCGCCGCGGCCAGCAGGCCGAACACGACGGCCATCGACGATCAGCCGGTCGTCGAGGAAGCGGCTGCGCGCTTGCGCTGGCGGTGGCGCGCCGCCTGGTCGAGCACGACCTTGCGCAGCCGCACCGACTTCGGCGTGACCTCGACGCACTCGTCCTCGCGGATGAACTCGAGCGCCTGCTCGAGCGACATCGTGAGCGCGGGCACGAGCTTCTCGACGATGTCGGCCGTCGAGGAGCGCATGTTCGTGAGGTGCTTCTCCTTCGTCGGGTTGACGTCCATGTCGTCGGAGCGAGCGTTCTCGCCCACGATCATCCCCTCGTAGACGTCGATGCCGGGGCCGACGAACATCACGCCCCGCTCCTGGAGCGACGTCAGCGCGTACGCCGTCGTCGGACCGGTGCGGTCCGCCACCAACGACCCGCTGGGACGCGTGCGCAGGTCGCCGTGCCACGGCTCCCACCGGTCGAAGACGTGGTGGAGCAGCCCGGTGCCGCGGGTCTCGGTGAGGAACTCGGTGCGAAAACCGATGAGCCCACGAGCGGGCACGAGCTGCTCCATGCGCACCCAGCCGTTGCCGTGGTTGACCATGTTCTCGAGCCGCCCCTTGCGCATCGCCAGCAGCTGGGTCACGACGCCGAGGAAGTCCTCGGGGATGTCGACCGACACCCGCTCCATCGGCTCGTGGACCTTGCCGTCGATCTCGCGGGTCAGGACCTGCGGCTTCCCGACGGTGAGCTCGAAGCCCTCGCGCCGCATCATCTCGACGAGCACCGCCAGTTGCAGCTCGCCGCGCCCCTGCACCTCCCACGCGTCGGGCCGCTCGGTCGGCAGCACGCGGATCGACACGTTGCCGACGAGCTCCTGGTCGAGCCGGGCCTTCACGAGCCGGGCGGTGAGCTTCGACCCCTCCTTGCCCGCCAGCGGCGAGGTGTTGATGCCGATCGTCATCGACAGCGACGGTTCGTCGACCCGCAGCACCGGCAGCGGGCGGGGATCGTCGGGATCGGCGAGCGTCTCGCCGATCGTGATCTCGGGGATGCCGGCGATGGCGATGATGTCGCCCGGGCCGGCGGACTCGGCGTCGACGCGATCGAGCGCCTCCGTCACGTAGAGCTCGGTGATCTTCGCCCGTTCGATCGATCCGTCGGCGCGGCACCACGCGACCTGCTGCCCGCGTCGGATGGTCCCGTTGACGACGCGACACAGCGCCAGCCGCCCGACGTACGGCGATGCGTCGAGGTTGGTCACGAGCGCCTGCAGCGGCGTCCCGTCCTCGTACGTCGGTGCCGGGATGTGTGACACGAGCAGGTCCATCAGCGGATGGAGGTCGTCGGCGAGCGCGTCGACCGACGTCCCCGCCTGCCCTGCGCGCGCGTTGCAGTAGACGATCGGGAACTCGATCTGGTCCTCGGCGGCGTCGAGGTCGAGGAAGAGCTCGTAGACCTCGTCGATCACCTCGGCGATGCGGGCGTCGGGGCGGTCCACCTTGTTCACCACGAGGATGACCGGCAGTCGCGCCTCGAGCGCCTTGCGCAGGACGAAGCGCGTCTGGGGGAGCGGGCCCTCGGACGCATCGACGAGCAGCAGGACGCCGTCGACCATCGCGAGTCCGCGCTCGACCTCGCCGCCGAAGTCGGCGTGGCCGGGCGTGTCGATGATGTTGATCTTCACCGCGTCGTCCCCGGCGCGGTAGCGGACCGTCGTGTTCTTGGCGAGGATCGTGATGCCCTTCTCGCGCTCGAGGTCCATCGAGTCCATGACCCGCTCGGCCACGTCCTGGTTGGCCCGGAACGCGCCCGACTGCCAGAGCATGGCGTCGACGAGCGTCGTCTTGCCGTGGTCGACGTGGGCGACGATGGCGACGTTGCGGAGGTCACTGCGGACGGGCACGAAGGGTCGAGGTTACCGGTGAGTCGTCGCGCCGGTAGCTTCCGGCCCGTGAGCCTCGATTTCGGTCCGCTCCTCGAACGCGCCCGCCGCGAGATCGACGACGGGTTCCTGCCGTCGTGCCAGCTCGCCGTCGCCCTCGACGGTGAGGTCGTCCTGTTCGAGACGCTGGGCGACGGGGCGCCGGCGGGGAACGAGACGCGCTACTGCGTGTTCTCGGCGACCAAGCCGCTCGTCGCCTCCGCGGTGTGGCTGCTGATGGCCGAGGGCCGGCTCGACCCGGCGTGGAAGGTCGTCGAGGTCTTCCCGGAGTTCGGCGCGAACGGCAAGGACGTCGTCACGATCGAGCAGGTGATGCTGCACACGTCGGGGTTCCCGCACGCGCCGATGAGCGTCGACGTGGCGATGGACCCGGCCGCGCGGGTCGAGCGCATGGCGTCGTGGCGGCTCAACTGGGAGCCGGGGTCGCGGTTCGAGTACCACGCCACGTCGGCGCACTGGGTGCTCGCCGAGCTCGTCACGCGAGCGTCGGGCGTCGACTTCCGTGACTTCATCGACGAGCGCATCACGATGCCGCTCGGCCTCCCGCGGTTGCTCGGCCCGACCGGTACGGCCGCGGTCGACGGGATCGCCGAGCTGATCGGCGTCGGCGAGGCGCCCGCCGAGCTGCCGTTCGACATGGGCGAGGTCACCGAGGAGAACCTGCTGCGGTTCAACGAGCCGGCCGTGCGGACGCTCGGCGTGCCCGGTGGCGGCGCGGTGTGCACCGCCGCCGACATGGTCCGCTTCTACCAGGCGCTGCTGCACAACCCCGACGGGCTGTGGGACGACGACATCCTGCGCGACGCGACGACGAACGTCCGCAACACGTTCCCCGACCCGTGGGTGAACGTCCCGGCGAACCGCACGCTCGGTCTCGTCGTGTGCGGTGACGACGGTCGCGGGTCGATGCGCCAGGTGCCGTTCGGCAAGACGAACTCGCCCGGCGCGTTCGGCCACGGTGGTGCGCACGGCCAGGTCGCGTGGGCCGA
>DASSOZ010000042.1:0-24626 GCA_035700105.1 Acidimicrobiales bacterium | reverse complement strand
TGGGTGACGATGCCCTGAAGCGACGCCGCGAGCTGCACACGGATCTGCTGCTGCTGGTGCGCGGGGAACACGTCGATCACGCGGTCGACAGACTGCGGCGCGTCCTGGGTATGGAGGGTGGCGAACACGAGGTGGCCGGTCTCGGCTGCGGTGATCGCGGTCGAGATCGTCTCGAGGTCGCGCATCTCACCGACGAGGATGACGTCGGGGTCCTGGCGCAGCACGTGCTTGAGGGCGTTGGCGAACGAGTACGTGTCCTCGCCGACCTCGCGCTGGTTCACGACCGACTTCTTGTGGTGGTGGAGGAACTCGATCGGGTCCTCGACCGTCATGATGTGGACCGGCCGGGTGGCGTTGATGATGTCGATGAGCGACGCCAACGTCGTCGACTTCCCCGAGCCGGTCGGACCGGTGACGAGCACGAGACCGCGCGGCAGCTCCGCCAGCGTCGACACGACGCCGGGCAGACCGAGGTCGTCGAGCGGCACGACCTCGAAGGGGATGACGCGCATCACCGACCCGATCGCGTCGCGCTGCTGGAACACGTTGACGCGGAAGCGGCCCTTGCCGGCGATCGAGTGCGACGTGTCGAGCTCGAGGTCGTTCTCGAACTTCTCGCGCTGCTTCTGCGTCAGGATGGCGTAGACCATCCGGCGCAGCTCCGACGGGGTCAGCACCGGGAACTCCGTCAGCGGCTTGAGCTCGCCGTGGACCCGCACGCTCGGGTGGATCCCCGACGTCAGGTGCAGGTCCGACCCGCCGAGGTCGAGCACGCGCTCGAGCAGGTCGTTGACGTGCAGGTCCTCGGCCGCGGCCTCGCCGTAGCCGTCGTCTCGGCGCACCGCCGACGCCGCCGGCTCCTCGATGCGGATCTCGATCGGGGCGTTGCCGTCCGCCGCCGCGGACGCGGCCGGGCGGGGGCCGTAGATCGACTGCACGACCCGGCTCAGCTCGGCCCGTTCGGCGATCGCCGGCACGATGTCCCAGCCGCTCGCGGCGCGCAGCGCGTCGACGGCGGCGGTGTCGCTCGGGTTCGCCATGGCGACGACCAGCGACGCGCCGTCGAGGTCGACCGGCACGGCGAGGTGGGTCCACGCCAGGTCGGCGCGCAGGAACGACGCGACGTCGGGGTTGAGGGGCGTCGCCGCGAAGTCGACGAACCGGACGCCCACCTGGTGAGCGACGCCGGCGACGAGGTCCTTCTCCGACACGAGCTTCTCGGCGACGAGCAGGCGGGCCAGCGCGACGCCCTCACGGGCCTCGCGCTCGAGCATCGCCTCCATGTCGTCGCGCGAGAGCACCTTGCGCTCGACGAGGAACTCCCCCAACCGGCGCGAACCGTTGGCAGCCACGAGGGAGGTATCGGACGATCGGGCGCCCGTCTGAAACCCGGCTTCTTGTCACGCCAGACCACGACATGTGTGGGTAGGCGTGACAAGAAGCGGGACAGGTCAGGCGACGACCCGGAGGATCTCCTCGATCGAGGTGAGCCCGTTGCGGACCTGCGCCAGCCCCGCCTGACGGAGGGTCAGCATCCCCTGGGCGACGGCGACCTTCTTGATGTCCTCGGAGTGGCCCCGCTCGACGATGAGCCGCTCGACGTCCTCGGTGACGTTCATCACCTCGTGGATGGCGAAACGGCCGTGGTAGCCCGTCTTCCCGCAGTGCTGGCACCCGACGGGCCGGAACACCTCGCCGCCGCCGGCCTCGAGCGCGTCCTCCCACCCGGCGCCGACGAGCTCGGCCTCGGACGGCAGGTACGGCTCCTTGCACCGGTCGCACAGCTTGCGGGCGAGGCGCTGGGCGACCACGCAGTCGAGCGCCGACGACACGAGGAACGGCTCGACGCCCATCTCCACCAACCGGGTCGGCGTCGTCGCCGCGTCGTTCGTGTGCAGCGTCGACAGCACGAGGTGCCCGGTCAGGGCGGCCTCGATGGCGATCGTCGCCGTCTCACGGTCGCGGATCTCGCCCACGAGGACGATGTCCGGGTCGGAGCGCAGGATCGACCGCAGCGCGGCGGCGAACGTCATGCCCGCCTTGACGTTGACCTGGCACTGGTTCACGCCCGGCAGCCGGTACTCGACCGGGTCCTCGACCGTGATGATGTTGCGGGCGGCGTCGTTGACGATGTTGAGCGTGGCGTACAGCGTCGTCGACTTGCCCGAACCCGTGGGTCCGGTGACGAGGATCATGCCGTAGGGCTTGCGGAACGACTGCTCGAAGCGCGTGTAGTTCGCGTCGAGGAAGCCGAGGTCGGACAGCTTCAACAGCGCGGTCGACTTGTCGAGGATGCGCATGACGACCTTCTCGCCGTACACCGTCGGCAGCGTGGCGACGCGCAGGTCGATCTGCTTCTCCGCCAGCCGCAGCGACACCCGGCCGTCCTGCGGGATGCGGCGCTCGGCGATGTTGATGTCCGCCATGATCTTCAGCCGGCTGATCAAGCCGGACTGGATGTTCTTCGGCGAGCGCATCTTCTCGTGCAGCACGCCGTCGATGCGGTAGCGGATGCGGACGTCACGCTCGGTCGGCTCGATGTGGATGTCCGACGCCCGCTCCTGCACGGCCTGCGTGATGAGCAGGTTGACGAGCTTGACGATCGGCGCGTCCTCGACGACCTCCTTGACACGCGAGAGGTCGTCCTCGTCGGTGGCGTCGGCCGACGCCTGGGCGCTGATGTCCTCGACGTCGCCGTCCAGCCGGTGGTGGCGGTCGATCGCCTCGACGATCGCCGTGCGGGTGGCGACGACGGTGCGGACCTCGGCGCCGGTGATCGTGCGGATGTCGTCGAGCGCGAACACGTTCGACGGGTCCGCCATGGCGACGACGAGGCGGCCGTCCTCCCACCGGATCGGGAGTGCCTGGTACCGGCGGGCCAGCGCGGCGCTGACCGTGGCGACGGCGGTGGGATCGATCGACTCGTCGTCGAGCTCGACGAACTCGAGGCCGATCTGGGCGGCGAGGGTGGACACGAGGTCGTCCTCGCCGACGACGCCCTGCTCGATGAGGACGCGGCCGAGCGACTTGCGCGTGCGCGTCTGCTCGTCGAGCGCAGCGTCGAGCTGCTCCCGGTTCAGCAGGTTCCTCTCGAGGAGGAGCGCCCCTAGCTGGTTCGCCTCGGCCATAACGGGTCACCCGCGCTATCGGCACGCGTGCAGAGGGAGTCAACCACGCGCCGCCCGCCACCGGCGCTCACGGTTGTCGCCGGACTAGTTACGGACCGACGACAGGAACTTCAGGAGCAGGCTGCGGTTGATCGGCTCGCCGTTCTCGTCGAACAGCTGCTCCTCGTCGTCGCCGCCGACGCCGTCCACGCCGTCCTCGGCGAGCGACGCCTGCGCCAGCTGGCGGGCGAGGGCGTGCGCCGCGGGGGGCGCGTCGTCGTCCGTCGTCGCCGCGGCCGGCGGCTCGGCTTCCGCGAGCGCACTCAGTTCGTCGACGACGGCAGGAGCAGGCTCCTCGGCCGCCTCACCCGAGGCGCCCGAGCTGGAGCCCGAGGAGTGCGCGGCCCTGCGACCGCGGCGGGTGAACTGCACCAGCGAATCGACGTCGAGGTCGCCCCCGGTCGCGGCCGGGGCGACGGGATCGACGAGGACGAGCCCGGCGTCGACGAGGTTCTTGACCGCCTTGCAGGCGCCGAACTCGCCGAGCTCGAGGCTCGTGGCGACGGCGTCGACGGTGCCGCCGTTGGCGACGGCGACGAGCACCTTCCACTGCGCGGCGTTGACGATGGCGTCCTCGCCCGGGAGGTCCGTCGCCAGCGCGACACGCGAAGCGAGCGACGGGACGACCGCCTCGATCGTGCGCCACTCCTCGAGTCGCGACTGCGCCTCGGCCAGCAGCGGAACGATGTCACGCGCCTCACCGACGGCGGGTGGTGCCACGTCGGCCGAGAACGCGAACGTCCCGGTCGGCATGCGCAGCAGCTCGAACAGGGTGTCGACGACGTCGGTCGACAGCCCGACCTCGCTGCAGACGATCCGGCCGCCGTCGAGCCACACGCGCCCGTCGGTGCCGCGGGCGCCGGAGACCTGGAGCTCTCCGCTCTTGCGCGTCGACGCGAGCAGCGAAAGGACCTCCGGCAGGGCGAAGTCGTCGAGTGAGCCCTGGAGCATGCCGGTGGTATCGGCACGCTCGCTGTGGGTCTTCAGTCCCTATTTCGGGAGTGTCCGGACGAAAGCGCCTCCAGCGCAGCCGCGGACATCACCGGAAGGGGCGGCTCCTCCCCGGTCCACCGGACGAACTGCAGCGCCGCCTGGTGGATGAGCATGCCGAGGCCGTTGACGGCGACGGCGCCGGCGGTGCGTGCGGCGTCGAGCAGCGGCGTCGTCGCCGGGTGGTACACGAGGTCGACGACGAGCTGCCCGCGCCCGATGCGCGCCGGGTCGACCGGGAGCTGCGCATCGTCGCCCATGCCCATCGGCGTGGCGTTCACGATGACGTCGACCCCGTCGGCCGCGTCGGCGCTGCCGACGCGAGCGACGCCGGGTGCGAGTGCGACGGCCCGCTCGGCGCGCTCGCGGGTCCGGTTGGCGACGACGACCTCGGCCGCCCCGCCGTCGGCGAGGGCCACCACGACCGCCCGCGCCGCGCCGCCGGCGCCGACGACGAGGCACCGCCGCCCGTCGGGCTCGAACCCCTCGTCGTGACGCAGCGCCCGGAGCAGACCGTCGCCGTCGGTGTTGTCGCCGACGAGCGTCGTCCCTTCCCACGCGATCGAGTTGACCGCGCCCAGGCGCTCGGCCACCGGCGTCAGCGCGTCGAGCGCCGGAACCACCTCGGCCTTGTGGGGCATCGTCACCGACATGCCCCGTGCGCCCAGTGTGCGCATGGCGCCGGTGACCGCTCCCGCGCCGTGGCCGGCGGGGACCTGCGCGGCGAGGAACACCCAGTCGAGGTCGAGCGCGGCGAACGCGGCGTTGTAGATGGTCGGCGAGAGCGAGTGCCGGATGGGGTCGCCGATCACGAACGCGACCGACGTGTGACCCGTCGGCCACACCGGCGCGTCGCGGGTCAGAGCAGTCCCTTCTGCTGCGCCGCCCGCTTCGCCCGCTGGAACTCGGCGTCGGTCGTGGCGAACGTGTGGTGGCCCTCGGCGTCGGCGATCACGTAGTAGATCCACGTGCCGTCGGCGGGGTTGGCGGCGGCGTCGAGCGACGCGGCACCCGGGTTGGAGATCGGCGTCGGCGGCAGCCCGGCGCGGGTGCGGGTGTTGTACGGCGAGTCGCGCTCGAGCTCGGACTTCCGCAGCGGCGCCGTCGGCTTCTTCAGCTCGTAGCGCGTGGTCGCGTCGATGCCGAGGCGCATGCCGCGCTCGAGCCGGTTGTAGACGACGCGCGCGACCTTCGGTCGCTCGTCCGGCACACGCGCCTCGCGTTCGATCATCGACGCGATCGTCACGAGCTGATACGGCGTCACGCCGAGCGCCTTCGCCTTGTCGGGCACGCCGAGCTCGACGAGCTTCTGGTCCATCGCCTGCACCATGCGCTGGAGGATGCGGGCCTCGTCGTCGTGCTCGTCGAGCTGGTAGGTGTCCGGGTAGAGGAGGCCCTCGAGGTTGTTGCTGCCCGCGGGCTCGACGCTCGAGCGGACCGCACCCCCGTTCGCCAGCTCGAGGAACTTCTGCGCCGACCGGCCCGGGATCCGGCCGACGCGCTCGGCGATCTGCTCGAGCGTGTAGCCCTCGGGGATCGTCAGGCGGGTGTAGGAGATCTGCGGACCGGCGTCGAGGACGGCGATGGCGTCGTCGACCGCGGAGTTCTTGCGGAACACGTACGTGCCCGCCTGCCACGGCCCGCCGCCGTCGATCTTCGAGTAGATGCGGAAGACACGCGCGTCGGCGACGACCCCGGCGGCGTCGAGCAGGTCGGCGATGCGCGCCGTCGACGAGCCCTTCGGCACGTCGACGGTCACCTGCGCGCCGGGGCCACCGGGCGGGTCGATCTTGCGGTACACCCACCACCCGGCGAGCAGCACGATCACCAGTCCGACCCCGACGACCGCCAGCAGGATCCGCAGCCACGGCCGCGGTCGCCGCTGCCGTCGCCGCCCGTTCGCATCCTCCAACACACTCGCGTTTTCGAGCCCGAGATGGGCGTCAGAACGCGAGTGTGTTGGAGGATGCGCGTTCGGGTCGACGTCGCTCATCGCGCGTCCAGCCACGACTGGAGGATGACGGCGGCGGCGACCTTGTCGACGATCTTGCGCCGCGCCGGGCCCCGCACGTCGAGTGCGTCGAGCGCGCGGTTCGCCGTCACCGACGTCATGCGCTCGTCGGCCGTGTCGACCGGCACGCCGACGACCGCGGCGAGCTCGTCGACCTCGGCGAGGGCGGCCTGCGCCGCCGGACCGGTCGACCCGTCGAGGGACAGGGGAAGCCCGACGACCACGCGCTCGGCCTCCCACTCCTGCACCAACCCGGCGATCGCACGGTGGTCCCGCTGCCGGTCACCGCTGCGGGCCACGACCTCGATCGGTGTCGCCACACGGCGGTCCGGGTCGCTGACGGCGACACCGATCCGCTTCGTCCCGAGGTCGAGGCCGAGCACCCGGCCCACGCTGACGATCACCCGATCCCGGCGGCGGCGCGCGCCTGGGCGAGGGCGTCGTCGAGCTTCGACGGGTCCTTGCCGCCGGCGACGGCGACGTCGGCCTGCTTGCCGCCTCCCCCACCGACGGTGCGCGCCGCGTCGGCGATGAGATCGCCGGCCTTCAGCCCGCTGTCCTTCGCGACGGCGGCGACGAGCGCGACACCGCCGCGTTCCGGAACCCCACCGAGGACGACGGCCCGGGTGCCCTGGTCGCGCACGGCGAGGGCGAGATCCCGCAGTCCGTTCGGGTCGACGCCGTCGCGCCGTGCAACGACGATGCCGTCGACGGCGGACGTCGCCAGTGCCTTCGCCTCGCCGCCGGCGGCGGCACGGCGCAACGACTCGAGCTCCTTCTCGAGCGCCCGTCGCGCCTCGAGCTCCTTCTCGAGCCGCTCGGGCAGCTCGTCGGGCCGGACCCGCAGGATCGACGCCGCCCGTTCGAGCAGGTGCTCGTCGGCACGCACGCGCTCGAGTGTCCCCATCCCGGTGGTGGCCTCGATGCGGCGCAGGTTCGACCCGATCGAGCCCTCGTTCAGGATGCGGACCGGGCCGATCATGCCGGTGGCGTCGACGTGCGTGCCGCCGCACAGCTCCGTCGAGCGGCTGCCGGCCTCAAGCACGCGGACGACGTCGCCGTATTTGTCGCCGAAGAACGCGATCGCGCCGATGCGCTCGGCTTCGTCCTTCGACGTCTCGAACGCCCGCACCGGTTCGTCGTCCAGGACGCGCTCGTTGACGAGGTCCTCGATGCGCTCGAGTTCCTCGGGCTTCACCGCCTCGAAGTGGCTGAAGTCGAAGCGGAGGCGGTCGGGCCCGACGTAGGAACCCGCCTGCTTCACGTGCGTGCCGAGCACCTCACGCAGCGCCCAGTGCAGCAGGTGGGTGCCGGTGTGGTTGCGGCGGATCGCCTCGCGCCGCTCGACGTCGATCGACGCGATCGCTTCCTGTCCCTGGCTGATGTCGCCGTCGACGACCTCGACGGTGTGCCGCGTCAGACCCGGGAGCGCGGACGTCGTGTCGATGACGCGCGCCGTCCCGGTGGGTGTGGTGATCGTCCCGGTGTCGCCGACCTGGCCACCACCCTCGGCGTAGAACGGTGTGCGGTCGAGGAACAGCTCGTCGTCGACGATGGCGACGATCCGCGCCGTCGACTCGTACTCCTTGTACCCCGTGAACTCCGTGGTGCCCGCCTGGTCGAGGATCTCGCGGTAGCGCGCGGTGAGCGCGTCGTCGACCTTCCCCGCCTTGCGCGCGGCGCGAGCGCGCTCGCGCTGCTCGTTCATCGCTGCGGTGAACCCGGCCTCGTCGATCTCGACGCCGCGCTCGGCGGCAACCTCCTTGGTGACGTCGAGCGGGAAGCCGAACGTGTCGTGCAGCTTGAACGCGACGTCGCCCGGCAGGACCGTCGACGTGCCGAGCTTCTCGAGCGCGTCGTCGAGCATCCCCGAGCCCGTCTTGAGCGTCTGGCGGAAGCGCTCCTCTTCGTTCGTGATGACGCGCTCGACGCGATCGCGCTCGGTGCGCAGCTCCGGGTACGCGTCGCCCATCACCTCGACGCAGCGCTCGACGAGACCGGGCGTGACCAGCTTCTCCACACCGAGCAGGTACGCGAAGCGCACCGCGCGGCGGATGATGCGGCGCAGCACGTAGCCGCGGTCCTCGTTCGACGGGTTCACGCCGTCGGCGACGAGGAACGTCATTGTCCGGCCGTGGTCGGCGAGCAGACGCAGCGCGACGTCGGCCTGCTCGTCACCGGCACCGAGGCGCGCGCCGGTGAGCTCCTCGGCCCTGTCGACCATCGCCCGCAGCGTGTCGGCGGCGTACAGGCTCGGGCTGTTCTCGAGCACGCCGAGGATGCGCTCGAGCCCGGCGCCGGTGTCGATGCCGCGGTTGGCGAGATCGGTGAGCTCGCCGTCGGCCTGGCGGAAGTACTGCGGGAACACGAGGTTCCAGATCTCGACGTAGCGCTGGTCGGCGACCGGGTTGGCGGGGCCACCTTCGGGCCCGAGGTCGGGTCCGAAGTCCCAGAACAGCTCGGACGACGGCCCGCACGGGCCCGTCTCGCCCATCTCCCAGAAGTTGTCCTTGTCGAGCCGCTGGATGCGCTCGGCCGGGAAGCCGACGCTGTCGCGCCAGATCTCCTCGGCGTCGTCGTCGCTGACGTGGACGGTCACCCAGATGCGGTCGCCGTCGAGGCGCAGGACCTCGGTCACGAACTCCCACGCCCACGGGATCGCCTCGGCCTTGAAGTAGTCGCCGAAGCTGAAGTTGCCGAGCATCTCGAAGAAGCTCAGGTGGCGCAGGCTGCGGCCGATCGCGTCGAGGTCGTTGTGCTTGCCGCCGGCCCGCACGCACTTCTGCACCGTCGTCGCCCGGCGCGGGGTGAACGGCGGCTCCTCCTCGCCGAGGAAGTACGGCACGAACTGGTTCATGCCGGCGTTCGTGAACATCGGCGCCGTCGGGTGGTGCGGGATGAGCCCCGCGCTCGGAACGGGAGTGTGGTTGCGCGCGACGAAGAACTCGGTCCAGGCGCGACGGAGCTCGTTGGCGTGCATGTCGGTCGGTCAGCCTACCGGCGGGGTGGGCGGTGCCCGGGTGCTTACGTCGGGTCGTCGGCGAAGCCGCTCCACCAGCGAACGTGGTTGGCGGGCCCGACCGCGATGACGTCGGCCAGGTACCCGCCGACGAGGTCGACGTTCGCACCGGTCGTCAACGTGGCACTCGGTGCGTCGACGGTCGCGGCCACGTGGGCGCCGTCGCCGATCGTCACCGTGGCCCCGTCGACATCGACGCGGAAGTTCCGCGCGCCGAGACCGCTGAGGGGGCCCGGGCCGACGAAGGCACCGGCCCCGACGGTGACGGTGCCGGCCACGCGCAGCTGCGACGGGAGCCGGAAGAGCAGCTGCCCGCCCGGCTCGACCCTCAGGCTGCGAGCGTCGTAGCGGCCGCCGGTGAGGCGCAGCGTCGCACCCGGCTCGACGACGAGGTCGCGGTAGTGACCGCTGCTGATCTCGGCGACGCCGGCCGCGATCATCACGTCGTTGGCCCCGGGTTCGGCGGCGCGGTGCGTCGGCAGTCGCACGAGCGGGACCTGCGCCGTGTTCGTCCCCCGCAACACGCGCACCGCCGCACCCTTGCGTTCGTTCGACCACAGATCGCCGACCACGTCACCGTTGCCGGCTTCGACGGTGTCACCGACGACGCGCTCCGCGACCGTGACCCCGTCGCCCAGCCGCACCTCGGCCTGGCCGTCTCGTCTGCGCGCGTGGACGGCCACGTCGCCGCTGCTGACGATCGCCCCAGCCGCGATCGACACGCCGTGCCGGCCGACGAGGACGAAGGGGCCCGCCTCCTCGCCGGCCGAGACCTGGCTCGCGATCGACGTCGTCTCGGTCCCAACGACGTCAACGACATCGGCGTCGGTCGCGTCGACGCCGTCCCGCCACCATTCCTCGACGATCGACCGCCCGCACGACGAGAACCGGACGAGATAGCGCCCTTCCCGAAGCGTCGCGACCCACACGCCGTCGGCGTCGGTTTGCACCCGGGTCGTCGTCGCTCGTGGCGCCGGGCCAACGGCGTCGACGCAGATTCCCTGCGGCCCGAGGTCGTCGGCGACCGCCACCTGCCCGCGCAGGATCCCGCCCCGGTCGAGTACGGGATCGATGCCGTCGGTCGTCGACCGCGCGTTGACGGTCACGAGCGTCGCGCCGCTGCGATCGTCCGAGCCCCGCCACCATTGGGCGTACGCACCGTGCTGGCCGCCGCAGTCGCTGAAATACAACGCGTAGTCGCCGGCGACGAGGTAGTCGAAGGTGAATCGCCCGAGCGTGTCCGTGAAGACGGTCCGGTTGGGTGCTCCCGGCGACGTGACGCAGACGAAGCTGAGCGGTCGACCGGCGCGGTCACGCACGGTTCCCGCGATCGCGCCGGGGAACCGCAGTTGTGCATCGATACCGACGGTCTCCGCGCCCTCCACGACGTGCACCGGCGGCTGGTCCGTGGACGTCGTCGCTCCACCGTAGAAGCGCGGAAACGCCCATCCGGCGTTGCATCCCGAGAACAGCACCGTGTACTCGCCGGTCGGCAGGCCGCCGACCCGGTATGTGCCGTCGTTGTTCGTGCGGACCGATCGAGCTGCCGTACCACCGATGTCGACACATCCGCCCGCGACGGGGTGGCCGTCGTCGTCGACGACGCGGCCGGAGATCGCACCGCCGGGCGGCAGCGAGAAGTCGATGTCGGTCGCGACTCCGCCGCGCGGCAGCAGGATCGTCGTCGCCGCGTCCCGAGACCGCGCATCCCGGAACCACCGGTCCGCGAGCGTCGCGTCCGCGTTGCAGCCGCGCGCCTGGACCACCCAGCCTTCCGCCGGGAGCGGCCCAAGGGACCACGTGCCATCGGGCTCCGTGACCCGCGCCGCGGTGTGACCGTTCGTGCCGTACGCGCTGATACAGGCACCGCGCAGCGGCGCGCCGTCCGCGCGACGAGCGGTACCGCGGAGCGTCACCGCCCACGCGAGCACCGCGTCGATGCCGGGCGTCGTCTGTCCGCCGATGACGGACACGGGCGTCGCGTTGTTCTGCATGTCGTCCCAGTACTCGGGCACGTACTGCGGGTCGCGGCCGCACGACGCGAAGTGGACGGTGTACGTGCCGGCGGGTAGCGGCGCGAGGCGGTACTGGCCGGCAACGTCGACGCGTGCGAGGACACCCCCCTTGGTCGTGACACACACGTCCAGCGCCGGGTTGCCGTCCGGGTCGGTGACACGACCCTCGATGGAGCCGCCACGATGCAGGTCCGCGTCGATGCCGGTCGTCGTCTGCGCGACGGTGACGTCGACCGGGGTCGTGTACAACCCGCTCGGCGAATCGTCGTACCACTGGTCGAGATACTCGGGCTGCGCGCGGCAGTCGTGGAACGCGACGCGGTACCGACCGGTCGAGAGACCGGTGACCGCCCATGTGCCGTCGGCCGCACTCGTTGCGGCGCCAGCCGTAGGTGCCGCACCCGGGTACGCATCGAGCGACGTCCCGACGCCGCCCGTCACCGTCGTGCAGATGCCCTGGACAGGTACACCATCCGCGCGGATCTCACCGGTGATCGCGCCGCCGACGTCGAGCGCAGCGTCGATGCCGCTGTAGTGCCGCGCACCGTCGGCTGCGAGCAGGGTTGCGTCGGTGGCAGTCGCGGCGTCGTCGAACCACTGGGCTGCGTAGTGATGCGTGTTGCAGTCGATGAACGCGACCTGCACCTGCGTGGCCGTCCCCGATGGCGCAGGCACCTCTAGCACGTACGTGCCGTCCGCTCCGGTGGTCGCGTCCGCCGTCGATGCTCCCCGGGCGGAGACGCAGATCCCGGCGAGCGGCTGAGCCGACGCCCGGTCTGTGACCGTGCCAGCGATCGTCGTGTCACCGTCGGCCGCGGCCACGCTGGTCGGTGCGACGGGCACTGCCGCAGTGAGCAACCCGAGTGCGAGCGCGACGACGGCGCCCCTCCATGAACGACGACGTGCGCGCACCGCCCTGCCCTCTTCCCGGCTCCCCAGCCACTCGGATGTCCCCGCCGCCCAGCCCGAGTCAGTTCTGCGCGATCCGGGCGAAGTCCTCTCGTCTTACGGCAACGCGCCCGGACGACCGAGGTGGAAGCCCTGGCCGTAGCGGACGCCGAGAGCGACGAGCGTGTCGAGCTCGAAGCGGGTCTCGATGCCCTCGGCGACGATCGTCGCGCCGACCTCACCGGCGAACGTGATGAGCGACGTCGCCAGCGCCCGGCGGACGGGGTCGGCGTCGATGTGGTGCACCAGCGACAGGTCGAGCTTGATGAAGTCCGGCGACAGCCGCAGCACGTGACGCAGGCTGGCGAACCCGGCGCCGGCATCGTCGATGGCGAGACGGGCACCGGCGTTGCGAAGCGGGCGCAGCGCGCCGGCGAGTTGGCGGTAGTCGTCGACCGGCGCGTGCTCCGTGATCTCGACGACGAGCCGGGCGGGGTCGAAGTTGTGCACGACCGCCTCGAGGAACGCCGGTGTCTCGGCGACCGACGGCGACACGTTGACGGCGAGGAAGCGGTCGCGGCGCAGGTCGCCGGCGGCGTCGAACGCGCTGCACAGTGCCGCCACCTCGAGATCGGGGCTCATGCCCGCCTCGGCCGCGGCGCGGAACCACTCGTCGACCGTCATCGGCGGGTGCGACGGGAAGCGCGTGAGCGCCTCGACGCCGACGACGCGGCGCTCGTGCAGGTCGACCACCGGCTGGAACGCCGTCGAGAGGTGACCGAGGACGTCTCGGACGTGCTCCGCGGCGAGGGCGAGCCGGACGTGGCGCTCGAGCGTCGGTCCGAGCACCGACGCGACCAGCCGTGACGACGCCGAGCCGGCGTCGTCCTCGCCCAGCACGGCGCCGACGGTCTCGGAGATCGACCGGGCCGCGGCGAGCGACGTCGCCGCGAAGGAGGCGATGGCCCGGAGGTGGTGCAGGGCCTCGTCGCCGACCCGCGTCGGGTCGTCGATGACGACCCCGAGCGCACCCTCGAGCTTCGTCTCGATGGCGAACGGCACTTCGACCGATGGCGGCACGTCGTCGGGGCCGACGGACACCCCGAGCCCGTCGGTCAGGCGGATCGCCGCCCCGACCGCGCCCGGGACGGTCTCGACGACCTGCACGAGGATGCGGTGCATCAACGTGTGGAGGTCCACCTCCGCCTGCGAGCGTGCGGGTCGCACCACGGATCCGCCTGCGTCGCCGGTGCGATCCTCGGCGGCGGCTGCGGTGGCGGCCCGCAGCGACGCGATGATCCGCGCCGCTTGGCTCGTGGTGAGCCCGGGGTCTTCCGCGACGAGGCGCTCCGCCGAGAAGTCCCCCAGGTCTCTCACGCTACGTGCGGCACTCACAACTGATCGTGAGTTCACCAGCAACGGACAAACTCGTCAAGCACGCCCCTCGCGAAGCTCGGCTCGGAGCTCCGCTTCACGGTCGCGCATCGCTTCCCGCCCCTCGGCCACGGCGTCCTTCAGATCGGCACCGAACTGCCGCAGCGCACCGGCGACGTCGGACGACACCCGCTCGGGCGACCACCGCTCGACGGTCGAGCGGACGAACCGCATGAGCCAGAAGGCGACGCCGAAGCCGAACCCGGCGCCGACGACGAGCCAGAACAGCCGGCGGAACACCGTCGCCGCCTCAGCGGCCGTCGCGCCGCATGCGGCGGACGACCCGACCCGTGCCGGCGGCGAACGCCGCGGCCTTGATCATCGGGTTCGAGAACGCCAGGTAGGCGAGACGGGAGGCGGAGTCGACGGTGGCGCCGATCGACTCGGCGGTGACGAGCAGGCCGTCGACCCGCTCGAGCTCGGCATTGGCGGACTTCACGGTGTCGTGGAGGTCGGCGACGAGCGGCACGGTGTTCGTGCGGAGCTCGTCGACGGTGACCCGCAGCGACGCCAGCGTCCGGGCCAGCGAGCGCAGGACGAGCAGCAGCCCGACGACGGCGATCGCCAGCAGGACGGCGATGATGATGGCGGCGACGTCGCCCGCGGTGAGGTCGGCGGCGAGAACCATGAGCGCGGCGAGTGTAGGCGGGCGAGGCGGTCACCGACGCTGATGCCGCCAGGCACACCACGTGGCGCGCGGCATCAGCCGGGATCGGTGTGCTCGTCCATCCGTCGGCGGACCTCGCCCTCGAAGCCGTGGGGCGACGGGTCGTAGTACGTGCGGTCGGCGACCTCGGGCGGTCGGTACGTCTGCGGGACCCAGCCCCTCGGGTCGTCGTGGGGGTACTCGTAGCCGACGCCGTGGCCGAGCTTCTTCGCCGCCCGGTAGTGGGCGTCGCGCAGGTGGGCGGGCACCTGGCCCTGCGGGCGGTCGCGCACGTCGGCCTGCGCGTTCCACAGGCCCATCGCCGAGCGGTTCGACTTCGGCGCCGTCGCCAGGTGGACCACCGCCTGCGCGAGGTTGAGGGACGCCTCCGGCAGACCGACGAACTCGACCGCCCGAGCGGCGGCGTCGGCGACGAGCAGCGCCATCGGATCGGCCATGCCCACGTCCTCCGACGCGAGGATCACGAGCCGACGGGCGATGAACCGTGCGTCCTCCCCCGCCTCCAACATGCGGGCGAGCCAGTAGAGACCGGCGTCGGGATCCGAGCCGCGGATCGACTTGATGAACGCCGAGATCACGTCGTAGTGCTCGTCGCGCTCGTAGCGGATCGCCCGGGCGGACACCGCCGCCTCGGCGTCGGCCAGCGCCACGTGGCGTCGGTCGCCGGCGAGGGCGACCGCGACCTCGAGACCGACGAGCGCGGACCGCGCGTCACCGTCCGCCCGGTCGACGAGGTGGTCGAGCGCGTCGTCGTCCGCGGTGGCGCCCTCGACGTCCAGGCCGCGCTGCAGCAGCTGACGCATCTCGTCGCCGGCGAGGGGCTCGAGGCGGAACAGCGTGGAGCGCGAGAGCAGCGGTGCGTTCACCTCGAAGTACGGGTTCTCGGTCGTGGCGCCGATGAGGACGATCACGCCCTCCTCTACGTGCGGCAGGAGCGCGTCCTGCTGCGCCTTGTTGAAGCGGTGCACCTCGTCGAGGAACAGGATCGTCCCCTGGCCGTGCTCCGCCAGTCGGCGCCGGGCCCGCTCGACGACCTCGCGGACGTCCTTCACGCCGGCGTTCACCGCCGACAACGACTCGAACGCCTTCGACGTCGCGCCCGCGATCAACCGGGCGAGCGTCGTCTTGCCCGTCCCCGGGGGTCCCCACAGGATCACCGACGACAGCCGGTCGGCCTCGATCAGCGTCCGCAGCGGCGCGCCGGCCCCGAGCAGGTGCGCCTGGCCGACCATCTCGTCGAGTACGACCGGCCGCAGTCGGGCGGCGAGCGGCGCCTGGCGGGCCAGCCGCTCCTCCAGCGCCGCACCGAACAGGTCCTCGGCCACGGGTGACGACGCTAACCCCGGGGTAGCGAGGCGGCCGATGGCGACGAACTCGATCACGATCGACGCACCTGTGGAACGCGTCTACGCCGTACTCGCCGACGGCCGCTCGTACGCCGAGTGGGTCGTCGGCGCCAAGCGCATCCGCAAGGTCGATCCCGACTGGCCTGCGATCGGATCGAAGTTCCACCACCGCGTCGGCGCCGGGCCGATCACGATCGACGACGAGAGCGAGGTCCTCGACGTCGAGCCGCGGCAGCGGCTGAAGCTGCGCGTGCGCGCCCGGCCGGCGGGCGAGGCACACGTCACCCTCACGCTCGCGGCGACGAACGGCGGGAGCGCGACGAACGTCGAGATGGAGGAGCACCCGGTGCGCGGCTTCGCGACGGTGGTCGGTCGCAATCCGATCGCCGACTGGTTGCTCGCCCGGAGGAACGACGAGGCGCTGCGCCGGCTCAAGAACCGAGCCGAAGGCGGTCACGCCTGAGCGCGACGCGCGCCGCGTTCGCACCGCACGCGCCGTGCACGCCACCACCGGGGTGGGCCGACGCACCGGCGAGATACAGACGCTTGATCGGCGTCGACGGGCGCCCGAGCCCGGGGATCGGGCGGAACACCAGCTGTTGATGCAACTGCGACGTCCCCTGGTTGACCGCGCCGTGCACGAGGTTGGCGTTCGCCGCCTCCATCGTCGGCGGCGTGTGCACGTGGCGGCCGACGATGCGCTCGCGGAACCCCGGGGCGAAGCGCTCGACCTCCGCCTCCACCCGCGCGGCGAACGCATCCGCCTCGTCCGCCGTCCACTTGCCCGTGAGTGATCCGCCGGCGTCGCCGCGGACGTGGAACGGCACATGGGTGTACCCCCACGCCGTCTCCGTGCCCGCCGGTGAGCGTGTCGGATCCGACGTCGTCATCTGGCCGAACACGAGGAACGGCCGGTCCGGGATGAGCCCGGACTTCAGCTGCGACGAGAACGCCGTGAGCCGGCCGATGTCGTCGCCGAGGTGAACCGTCCCCGCGCCCTGTACGTCGGGCGACGACCACGGCACCGGTCCGTCGAGCGCCCAGTCGATCTTCACCGTGGCGTCGTCGAAGTCGAAGCGCCGGATCTCCTCGACGACCCTCGACGGCAGGTGCGCCTCACCGACGAGGTCGCGGTACAGGTGCGGTGCGACGACGTCGGCGAGCACCGCCCGCCGCGCGTCGATCTCGCGACCGTCAGCCGTCCGCACGGCGACCGCCGCGCCGTCCCGGACGACGATGTCGACGACCGGCGCGGCGCACTCGATCACGCCCCCGCCGGCGACGAACCGGTCGACCATCGCCCGCGTCAGCTGACCGGCGCCGCCGACCGGCACGGGGAAGCCGTGGGTCTGTCCGAGCATGCACAGCAGCCACCCGAAGAACCCGCCGAGCGTGGAGTCCGGTGTCAGGTCCGTGTGCAGCATGTTGCCGCTCAACAGCGCGGGTCCACCGTCGCCGCTGAACCGCTCCTCCCCCATCCGCCGCACCGGCAGCAGCGAGAAGCGGGCGACGTCGAGCATCGCCCTCGGCGAACGGAGCCGGCCGACGAGCTTCGCCAGTGGGACGATCGGCGGGAACGGCCGGAACAGCACGTCGAGCACCTGCGCGCCGTACAGGTGCCACTCGTCGACGAGGCCGCGCCACGCGTCGCCGTCGCCCGGCGCGAACTGCTCGACCGACGCCGCCGTCTCGTCGACGTCGCGGGTCAGGACCGCGCAGCGCCCGTCCTCGAACGGGTGGGCGAGCACCTTCGGCGCGTGCGACCACTGCAGGCCGAAGCGCTCGAGACCGAGGTCGCGGATCGCCGGCGACGCGACGCCGAGCGGGTAGAACGCGCTGAAGACGTCGTGCGTCCAGCCGGGCAGCGTCAGCTCCGCGCTGCGCACCGCGCCGCCCGGTTCGGGCTGCGCCTCGAGCACGACGACGTCCCAGCCGGCGTCGACGAGACGGTTGGCGGCGACGAGCCCGTTCGGTCCGGATCCGATGACGACCGCGTCGGGCACGTCCCCCACCTACCCCTTCGACGGCGGCGGAAGCGTGCGGAGCCCGAGCTCCTTCAGCTGACGCTCGTCGATCGGGCCCGGCGCGCCGGTCAGCGGATCGGTGCCCGATTGCGTCTTCGGGAACGCGATGACCTCGCGGATGTTCTCCTCGCCGGCGAGGATGGCGACGAGCCGGTCGACGCCGAACGCGAACCCGGCGTGGGGCGGCGCGCCGTACCGGAACGCGTCGAGCAGGAACCCGAACTTGCGCTGCGCCTCGTCGGGGTCGATCCCGAGCAACGAGAAGATCCGCTGCTGGATGTCGGCGCGGTGGATCCGGACGCTGCCCGACCCGAGCTCCCATCCGTTGAGCACGAGGTCGTACGCCTGCGAACGCACCGACAGAGGGTCGGACTCGAGACGGTCGACGTCGTCGGCGTGCGGCATCGTGAACGGGTGGTGCGCGGGAACCGGGCGGCCGTCGTCGTCGATCGACTCGAACAGCGGGAAGTCGACGACCCACAACAGGTGCAGCCCGCCCTCGGTGATCGGCGGACGCCCGAGCTCGAGCCGCAGGATGCCGAGCACCTTGTTGATCAGGCGCCGATCACCTGCCTCGAGGAGCAGGAGGTCGCCGACGTCCGCGCCGAGGCGCTCGCGCAGGCTCTTGATCTCCTCCGGCGACAGGAACTTCGCGACGGGGCTGTTGACGCCCTCGGCCTGTTCGACCTTCATCCAGACGAGGCCGGCGGCGCCGGCCGCCTTCGCCCGGTCGGTGAGCTTGTCGAGCTGCGCTCGCGTCATCGTCCCCTGCCCGGGGACGCGGATGCCCTTGATGGCCTCCGCCGTCTTGAACGCGTTGAAGCCGGTGTCGGCGAACACGTCCGTCAGCTCCACGAGCTCCATGCCGAAGCGGGTGTCGGGCTTGTCGCTGCCGTAGCGCTCGTCGGCCTCGTGCCACGTGATGCGGGCGATCTCACCGGGACGCGCACCCGTCACCGCCTCGATGACGTCGCTGACACACGTCGAGATGGCAGCGAGGACGTCGTCCTGGGTCGCGAAGCTCATCTCCGCGTCGAGCTGGCTGAACTCGAACTGCCGGTCGGCGCGGAGGTCCTCGTCGCGCAGGCAGCGGGCGATCTGGTAGTAGCGGTCCCAACCGCCGACCATCAAGAGCTGCTTGAACAGCTGCGGGCTCTGCGGCAGCGCGTAGAACTCGCCGGGGCTGAGTCGTGAGGGAACGACGAAGTCGCGCGCACCCTCCGGCGTCGACGCGATGAGCAGCGGCGTCTCCACCTCGGCGAACCCCTGCGCCTCCATCGACCTTCGGATCGTGCTGTTGACGTTTGCCCGCAGGCGCAGGTTGCGCTGCAGCCGCGACCGGCGGATGTCGACGTAGCGGAACTTGAGGCGGACGTCCTCCGACGTCTCGATACGGTCGGTGACGGGGAACGGCGGCGGCTCCGCGGTGTTGAGCACTTCGACGGTGCAGTCGCCGAGCTCGATCTCGCCCGTCGGCAGCTCGGGGTTCGTCGTGCCCTCGGGACGGTGTCGGACCGTGCCGGTGATGCGCAGCACCCACTCGTTGCGGACGTCCTCGCTCCCGTCGACGACGCACTGCACGACCCCGGTGCGGTCGCGCAGGTCGACGAACGCCAGGTGTTCGCCGTGCTCGCGCTTCGTCGACACCCAGCCGCAGACCGTCACCGTCTGGCCGATGTGCTCCGGGCGCAGGTCGCCGCAGTAGTTCGTGCGCATCATCCGTTCGAGAGCCTCTTCCTCAGGTGGTCGACGAGGTCGGCGCGCCCGACCGTCTCCTGCTCGCCGAAGCCGTCGCGAAGCGGGCGGACGGTGGCGGTGTGCGCGGCGTGCTCGTCGGGGCCGATGACGACGGCCAGGCGGGCGCCGGAGCGGTCGGCGGACTTGAACTGCGACTTCATCGACCGGTTGTCGAACGCGCGGTCCGCGCTGATCCCGGCGGCGCGCAGCGCATCTGTGAGGTCGCGAGCGGTGTCGCCCCCGGTCGTGTCGACCACGAACACGTCCACGGCGGCGGTCACGGCGTCGCCGCCGAACACGCCCTCGGCGTCGCACGCGAGAAGGATGCGCTCGATGCCGGCGCCGAACCCGATGCCCGGTGTCGCCGGTCCGCCGAGCGCCTCGGCGAGTCCGTCGTAGCGGCCGCCGCCGCCGATCGCGTTCTGCGTCGATTCGAGTGCGTCGGCCGCGAACTCGAATGTCGTGCGCGTGTAGTAGTCGAGCCCGCGCACGAGCGTCGTGTCGATGGAGTAGGAGATGTAGAGCGCGTCGAGTCCGACCTTCACGCGCTCGAAGTGGCGCGTGCACGGTTCGCACAGGTGGTCGAGCATCCGCGGTGCGTCCTTCGTCGCCTCGATGCAGGCGGGCCGCTTGCAGTCGAGGACGCGCAATGGGTTGTCGGCGATGCGGTCGCGGTGCTCGTCGCACAGCTCGGCGCGGTGGTGCTCGAGGAACTCTTGCAGCAGCAGTCGGTACGGCGGGCGGCACACGTCGTCACCGAGGCTGTTGAGCCGCAGGCGCGTGCGGGTGAGCCCGAGGTCGTCGCCGTAGAGGCGGGCGAGGAACGTGATCACCTCGACATCGACGTCGGGGTCGTCGCTACCCAGCACCTCGACGCCGAGCTGGTGGTGCTGACGGTACCGGCCGGCCTGCGGCCGCTCGTAGCGGAAGTTCGGCGCCGCGTACCACACCTTCCACGGCGGCGTCGGGCGGTGTTGGACGTACGCCCGCACGATGCTCGCCGTGCCTTCGGGGCGGAGCGCGATGCGACGTTCACCCTTGTCGGTGAAGTCGTACATCTCCTTGCGGACGACGTCGGTCGACTCGCCGACGCGCTCGAACACGCCGACGTCCTCGAACATCGGGCTGACGACGAGGCCGTAGCCCGCCCGCCGGGCTCGCTCGGCGAAGCGCGCCACGAGGGCGACCCAGCGGGCCGACTCCGGGGGGAGGACGTCTCTCGTCCCGACGGGTGCTCGGAACTCGGGCACGGGTCTCGCAGGCTACCGGGCGGGCTCCGCCCGACCCGACCCGGTCCTCAGCCGCAGACGTCGAGCACGACCCACCGTCGTCCGTCGTTGCTCGTGAAGACGCCGGTGCCCACTCTCGAACCCGACGCCATCTGCATGACCCGCTGATGGCTGCTCGAGCCCGCCCACGCGTCGAACACCTCTCGCGCGGAGCTACCCACGCCGACGTTCTCGCCCCACGAGCCGCAGCTCGGCGTCTGATGCGACAACCGGCCCTGGAACGCGAGCGTCACCGCGTACGAGAACGCCCGCTCGCTCAGGTCGTGGTCGCGCACGAGGGGGTTGCCGGCGCCGTTCGCCGCACGGACGCCGTTGACCCACCCGACGAGGTCCGCCGACTCGACGGCGGCGACGCCGTCGGAGATCGCCCCGTCGCCGACCTGCACGGGACCACCGACGGCAGCGAGCGACTGCACCTCCGCGGCGTGCTCGACGAACACCTGCTGCGCCGACACCGGCATCCGATCGGGTGGCGTGAGCACGACCGACGAGCTGCGCGTCGCCGCGTACGGCCCCGCGACGAGCGCGTCCATCGGCGACGTGCCGGGTGCGAGCACCGGACGCCCCCAGCCGGCACCCGCGCCGGTCGCCCAACGAACGACCGCCGCGTTGGTGTCGTAGCGGTCGTTGCCGAACAGGCGCACCGGGTCGGGCAGCGAGTCGGCGACGGCGTCGGACACGACGCTCGCGCCGCCGACGACGATCGCTCGCCTCGCGTTGCGAGCGGCGCCGCTGGCAGCGGGGAGCGAGTCGCGCCTCGTGAGGTAGATCGGCGTGTGCCGCATCGCCGCCCACGCGGCGATCGACGCGGCATCCGCCCACGACTCACCGGACGCGACCACGACGTCGGTCGTCGACGACGACATCGCGCTCGCGAGCTTCGCCGCGGTCTCGTACCTGTCACCGCCGGCGATCTCGTTCAGCGCGACACCGCCGGAGCGGAGATCGCTGCGGACGCCCGTGCCGATCGCGCCCGTGCCGCCCACGACCCAGACGCGGCGAACGCCGAGCCGTTGCAGCTCGACGCTGGTCGCGGCCGGCACGTCGTCGCGTGACACGAGCAGTATCGGCAACCCGAGGGAGACCGCCGCCAGCGCATCGGTCCAGCTCGTCGCCGACACGACGACCGCCTCGGACGACGACGTCCACCCCGACCGCGACACGGCCGCGGCGGTCGCGGCGGCGTCCCCACCCACGAGCCGGACGGGCGCCGGCGCGGCGACGACCGGGGCCGCGCCGCCCACCGACACGAACAGCGATCCCACACCGGCGATGACGAGCGACAACATCGCGACGATCCCCGCCCGCGTCTGACGCATGCCCCTGCCCTCCACCCGCCGTGGTCGGTCGGGACGAGTTGCTAGTGGACGAGCGACGCGGAACCGCGAATCCTCAGCCGCGAAATCGGGCGAACGGCACGCTGATCGCGCAACCACACACGCTGCGTGCAGGTCTCGCCATCGACCGTGACAGCGTCAGCCGCTGCCCTTGCCCGGCAGCACCCGGTAGGCGTCGTACACGCTGTCGACCCGCTTCAGCGCGGTCAGCAGCGAATCGAGGTGCGACGGATCGGCGAGGTCGAAGTCGAAGCGCATCCGCGAGATGCGGTCGGGGCCGGTCTGCGTCGACGACGAGAGGATGTTCACGTGGTGGTCCGACAGGATCGTCGACACGTCACGGAGCAGCTTCGACCGGTCGAGCGCCCGCAGTTCGATGGAGGCGACGAACGAGCCGCCTGACTCGCGGTCCCACTCGACGTCGATGACGCGGTCGCGCTGACCCGACGACAGCGACACCGCGTTGGCGCAGTCGGCGCGGTGCACCGACACGCCGCGGCCGCGGGTGACGAAGCCGATGATCTCGTCGCCCGGCACGGGTGTGCAGCAGCGCGACAACCGCACCATGACATCGTCGAGACCCTCGACGTGCACGCCCGTCGACTGCCGGCGCTTCTGGCGGCGCGGTTCGCGCACGGTCGCGGGGAGCTGGACCTCGTGGTCGCCACCGCGCAGCTCACGAGCCACGCGCTGGGCGACCGACTTCGCCGAGACGTGGTTCTCGCCGATGGCGATGTGGAGCGCCTCGAGGTCGGCGTAGTGGATCGCTTCGGCGACCTTCAGCAGCACGGGCGACGACGACAGCTTCTGCACCGGCAGGCCCTCGCGCCGCAGCGCCTTGACGAGCTCGTCACGCCCGGTCTCGAGCGCGTCCTCGCGGCGCTCACGAGAGAACCACTGCCGGATCTTGTTGCGGGCCCGCGGCGTCGCGACGATCTTGAGCCAGTCACGCGACGGCCCGGCGCCCTCTATCTTCGACGTGAAGATCTCGATGGTGTCGCCGCTCTGCAACCGCGAGTCGAGGGGCACGAGCTTCGAGTTGACACGGGCGCCGATGCAGCGGTGCCCGACCTCGGTGTGGACCGCGTACGCGAAGTCGATCGGCGTCGCGCCGACGGGCAGCGTGATGACCCGCCCCTTCGGCGTGAACACGAAGACCTCGTCCTGTTCGAGGTCGACCTTCAGCGCCTCCATGAACTCGGCCGGGTCCGACGTCTCCTGCTGCCAGTCGATGATGCGGTTCAGCCAGGCGATGTCGGTGTCGTCCGAGCGCTCCTTGTAGCCCCAGTGCGCGGCCACGCCGAACTCGGCCCGCTGGTGCATCTCGCGGGTGCGGATCTGCACCTCGAGCGGCTTTCCCTGCGGACCCACCACCGTCGTGTGCAACGACTGGTAGAGGTTGAACTTCGGCATCGCGATGTAGTCCTTGAACCGGCCGAGGACCGGCTTCCACGTCGCGTGGATCGACCCGAGCGCCGCGTAGCAGTCCTTCACCGAGTCGACGACGACACGGATCCCGACGAGGTCGTAGATCTCGTCGAACTCGCGGCCCTTGACGACCATCTTCTCGTAGATCGACCAGAGGTGCTTCGGTCGTCCCGTCACCTCCGCGGGGATGCGCAGCTCCGACAGCCGCTCCTGCACCGCGGCGACGACCTGCGCGAGGTAGACGTCGCGCTCGGGCGCCCGCTGCGCCACCATCTGCTCGATCTCGGCGTAGCGCTTCGGGTGGATCGTCGCGAACGCGAGATCCTCGAGCTGCCACTTCATGTCCTGGATGCCGAGGCGGTGCGCGAGCGGCGCGTAGATGTCGAGGGTCTCCTGCGCGGTGCGGCGCTGCTTCCACTCGGGCATCGCCGCGACCGTGCGCATGTTGTGCAGGCGGTCGGCGAGCTTGATGAGCAGGACACGGATGTCCTTCGCCATCGCCACGAGCATCTTGCGCATCGTGGCGGCCTGCTGCGCCTCCTTCGTGTCGAACTTGAGCCGGTCGAGCTTCGTGACGCCGTCGACGATCGCGGCGACCTCGGGACCGAAGCGGTCGGCGAGGTCGTCCACCGAGACCTTCGTGTCCTCCACCGCGTCGTGCAGCAGTGCGGCCGCCAGCGTGGTGTCGTCGAGACCGAGCGCGGCGAGGATCGAGGCCACCTCGACCGGGTGGTGGATGTACGGGTCGCCCGTCTTGCGGAACTGGCCCTCGTGGGCGATCGCCGCCACCTCGTACGCGTCGCGGATCAGCTGCGTGGGTGCCTTCGGGTGGCGGCCGCGGTAGGCGACGATGACCGGGGCGACCTCGTCGGCGGGCGCGGGCTCACGACGCCAGGGGAGCACCCGCTGCACCGTCGCCACGCTCGCCTCCTTCGCTGTTCTCGACTACTCGTAGGTCAGAAGGGACAACACGTCGCGCCCCTTCACGCGTTCCCGCCCGCCGAGGAACGCCAGCTCGAGGATGAACCCGAGTCCGACGATCTCACCGCCCAGCGTCTCGACGAGCCGGATCGTGGCCTCCGCGGTCCCGCCGGTCGCCATCACGTCGTCGACGATGAGGACCTTCTCCCCCGGCGCGACGGCGTCCCGATGGATCTCGAGGAGGTCGCTCCCGTACTCGAGCACGTACTCCTCCCGCTCGACCTCCCACGGGAGCTTCCCGGCCTTGCGGACCGGGACGAACCCGGCCCCGAAGCGGTAGGCGACGGGTGCGG
>DASSOZ010000041.1:0-4853 GCA_035700105.1 Acidimicrobiales bacterium | reverse complement strand
TCGGCGTGATCAGCCGCATCAGCAGCGCGCGGTGCGCGGTGTGGACGGGTGGGTCGAGCGTCGGCAGCTGGTCGCTCATCGGCAGCTGGTCGCGGTACCGGTCGATCAGCGGCGACACGTCGTCGCCCTCGAGCGGGACCGGGAAGCCGGGGAACGGACCGCTCACGGAGTTGCACGAGGAGAACGTCTCGGTGTCGTGGTACACCGCGATCGCCTCGTCGTAGCCGGTCACCATGACGACGTCGTGGTGCGGCTCGCGCTGCACCGGGCACTTCGAGCGCAGCGCGTCGAAGTAGGGGTACGGGTCGGCGACGACGGATTCGTCGCGGAAGAAGTCGATCGCGTCGGGGTCCATCGGTGCGGGTCCTTTCACGCGAGGGTGGCGACGACGTTGGGCAGGTCGACGGTCGTGCGGATGCCGGGAGCGGCCGCGCACACGACGGGCACGGTGTTGACGGCGCGGTGTGCGGTGATACCGGGCGACATCGACGCGTAGTGCTCGGGCGCGACCGGGAAGCGGACGTCGACGTCGAGCGGCACGTCGCCGTCGATCTGGAGGCGCCAGCCCGTCTCGCGCAGGTCCCACGCCGGCTCGACGTCGGTGGCGCAGTACCAGTTGGCCCGGAACGTGAGCAGCTGACGACCGCGGCGCGTGCCGGCGACGACCATGCGCTGCGCCGCGACGGTGCCCTCGGGCACGGTGCCGGCGGCGATCTCGACGTCGCGTGGGGCGACCGCCACCTCGCCCGACGACTGCACGTCGTCGAGGGGCGCCCCGACCGCGTCGGCGAGCGCGCGCAGCGACGGGCCGAATGCGGCCGCGCCGTGCGCCCAGCGCCGGGCGTCGAACTTCTCGGGCGCCTTGCCGAACCCCATGATCGTGAACAGGAGGTCGGGCGAGTCGCGCGTCGAGAGGTCGGCGAACTCGTCGATCGTCACCGAGTCGAGCGACCGCTGGAGCGACAGCAGGACGATCGGGAGGGCCTCGGTGACGAAGCCGGGGCTGCTGCCCGTCGAGTGGATGGAGGTCGCGCCGCGTGCGCACGCCGCCTCGACCCGATCGCGTGTCGCGTCGTCGAGGCTGGCGGGGTGGTGGAACTCGCCGCGCGTCGTGACGATGTTCGCGCCCGACTCGAGCAGCCGGCACACGTCGTCGACGTCGCACTGCCGCGGCATGTAGAGCACGCAGTCGGGCTCGAGGGCGACGATGTCGTCGATGTCGCGCGTCGCGGCGACGCCGGTGGCCGGCAGGCCGCACAGCTCGCCGGCGTCGCGACCCACCTTGTCGTCGCTGTAGACGAAGAGTCCGACGAGCTCGAGCCGCGGGTGCTCGATGACCGCACGCAGCGACTTCGTCCCGATGTTGCCGGTCGCCCACTGCACGACGCGGACGCGGTCGGTCACTTGCCGGGTTCCTGCGGGATCCAGTTGGGCTGGCGCTTCTCCATGAACGCCCGCATGCCCTCGCGCGGCTCGTCGGAGTGGTCGAGCGCCCAGAACATCGTCTGGTAGTCGA
This sequence comes from Acidimicrobiales bacterium, assembly GCA_035700105.1. GTDB lineage: Bacteria > Actinomycetota > Acidimicrobiia > Acidimicrobiales > DASSOZ01 > DASSOZ01. The sequence continues at coordinate 3,337 of DASSOZ010000041.1, read as the reverse complement.
CCGGGCCGTAGTGCTCGTGCAGCATGCGCTTGAAGTGCAGGCGGGCGTCCGGCGGCGTGCGCAGGACCTCCCGTGCGGCGTCGACGGCCCTGGCCCGCAACTCGTCGTGCGGGACGACGCGGGAGATCAGCCCGATGCGCAGCGCCTCGTGCGCGTCGAACGGCCGGCCCGAGAGCATGAGGTCACGGGCGACGGCGACGCCGACGTGGGCGGGCAGGACGGCGGCATACGTCGCGTCGGGGATGCCGCGCAGCAGCTCGGGAACGCGGAACGTGGCGCGGTCGGACGCCACGCAGATGTCCGAGAGCATGGCGATCAGGAGCCCGCCGGCCTGGCAGATGCCGTTCACCGCCGAGATCACCGGCGCCCGGCTGTCGCGGATCGTCAGGAACGGCAGCATCTCGTGGCCGGTGATGTCGGGGAGCCGGTCGCCGGGCTCGGCCCGCCCGCCGAGGTCGCCACCGGGCGCGAACACGTCGCCCGTTCCGGTGATGATCAGCGCGGCGAGGTCGGGGTCGGTGTTGACGAGCCAGACGGCGCGCTTGATGCCGAAGTACATCGCCGGCGTGAGGGCGTTGCGGGCCGACGGCCGGTCGATCACGCACCAGGCGATGACGCCGTCGCGCTCGAGCCGCAGCCCCGCGGCGCCGAGGTCGTCGGTCACGGGCGAGGCAGTCCGAGGTGCTCGCGCAGCGTCGTGCCCGTGTAGCGGTCGCGGAACACGCCGCGTCGCTGCAACTCGGGGACGACGAGGCGCACCATGTCCTCGTACGCGCCCGGCGTGTGGGTCGCGGCGATCACGAAGCCGTCGCACGCGCCGCTGTCGAACCACTCCTGCATCTGGTCGGCGACCTCCGGCCCGGTGCCGACGAAGCGCGGGCCCTGCAGCAGCGTGGCGCGGTGGCCGGCGAGGTCGGCGAGCGTCACGGTGTCCTTCCCGATGTGCGTCTTGATGTTCTGCACGAGCCCCCGGATGCCCGACACCGACTCGATGAGCTCGTCGGTGATCGGCGCGTCGAGCTCGAGGCCGGAGAAGTCGTAGTTCATCAGCTCGGACAGCAGCGTGAGCGACGCCATCGGGTGGACGAAGTCGTGGAGGAACTGCTGCTCGCGCTCCTCGGCGTGGCCGCGTGTCTCGCCGACGACCGTGTACGCCATCGGCAACATCTTGACCGAGTCGGGGTCGCGGCCCCCGGCGCTGATGCGCTCCTTCTGGTCGCGGTAGTGGTTGCGGGCGACGTCGATGCCGGGATCGCCGGTGAAGATGAGCTCGGCCCATCGCGCCGCGAAGTCGCGCCCCCTGCCGGACGAGCCTGCCTGCAGCAGCACCGGGCGCCCCTGCGGTGTGCGGGGCACGGTGAGCGGGCCGCGGGTGCGGTACCAGTGGCCCTTGAAGTTGAGCTCGTGGACCTTGTCCGGGTCGGCGAAGACGGCGTTGTCGCGGTCGAGGACGAGCGCGTCGTCGTCCCACGTGTCCCACAGCTGCGTCGTGGCCTGGAGGAACTCGTCGGCGCGGTCGTAGCGCTCGTCGTGGCCGATGTGCTCCTCGAAGCCGAAGTTCTGCGCCTCGCTGTCGTTGACGGACGTGACGACGTTCCACGCCGCGCGCCCACCCGAGAGGTGGTCGAGCGTGGCGAACGTCCGGGCGACGTGGAACGGCGAGTAGTACGTCGTCGAGTAGGTCGCCCCCAGCCCGATGTGGCTCGTCACGCCGGCGACGAGCCCGAGGACGACGCTGAGGTCGAGCTTCACGGGTCGCGCGCCGCGCCGGACCGCTTCGGCGACGCTGCCGGCGTAGATGCCGGGCATGGCGAGGCGGTCGTCGAAGAACATCAGGTCGAAGCAGCCGTCCTCGAGGATGCGGCCGAGCTTCTGGTAGTAGCGCTGGTCGAGGAAGCCGTGCTCGGTCGCGGGGTGCCGCCACGAGCCGGCGTAGACGGTCGCGTTGCCGGCCTGCATGAAGCCGACGAGCGCCATCTGCCGCTTGTTCCCCATGGCCCCCCTTCGCCTTCGCCGTGGGCTTCGCTGGCGAGAACGTGCTTTCCGCGATTGTAGAGCGACCTTATACTTCCCGCCATGCCGCGGGCCCGCACGCCGGACCATCCGATCCTGCTCAGGGCCGAGCGCATGCTCGACGTCGACGCCGGTTCGATCGTGTCGCCTGGTGCGGTGCTGGTGGAGGGCGAGCGCATCGTCGACGTCGGTTCGTCGGTTTCAGCGGGCGATGCGGAGGTCGTCGAGCTGGGCGACGTGACCCTCCTGCCCGGGTTGATGGACATGGAGATCAACCTGTTGATGGGCGGCCCGGACCACACCAGTCCGCTCGTGGCGGTGCAGGACGATCCCGCGGTGAAGACGCTGCGCGCGGTGGCGAACGCGCGCAGGACGCTGCGGTCCGGCTTCACCACGGTGCGCAACCTCGGCCTGTTCGTCCAGACCGGCGGGGTGCTGCTCGATGTCGCGCTGAAGCGGGCGGTCGACAGCGGGTGGATCGACGGTCCGCGCATCGTGCCCGCCGGGCACGCCATCTCACCGACGGGCGGGCATCTCGACCCGCGCATGTTCCAGCGGATCGGCCCCCATGTGATGCCGCTGACCGTCGAGGAGGGCATCGCCGACGGCGTGGACGAAGTGCGCAAGGCCGTGCGCTACCAGATCATGTACGGCGCCAAGGTGATCAAGGTCGTCGCCTCCGGCGGCGTGATGTCGCACACCGGCCCGGCGGGCGCGCAGCAGTACTCGTCCGAGGAGCTGGCCGCGATCGCCGACGAGGCCCACCGGGCGGGGCTGCGGGTCGCGGCGCACGCCCACGGCGACGCCGGCATACGAGCGTGCATCGAGGCGGGAATCGACTGCATCGAGCACGGGTCCCTGGCATCGGACTCGACGCTCGACCTGATGGTGTCCCGGGGGACGTTCCTGGTGGCGACGACGTACCTCGCCGACGGGATGGACGTGTCGCACGCCGACCCCGAGCTGCAGGCCAAGGCGGCGGAGGTGTTCCCGCAGGCCCGGGCGACGATCTCGAAGGCGATCGCGAAGGGCGTCAAGATCGCCTGCGGGACGGATGCGCCGGCGATCCCCCACGGCCGCAACGCGAAGGAGCTCGTCGCGCTCGTCGACCGGGGCATGACCCCGCTCGGAGCGCTGCGGGCGGCGACGACGGTCTCGGCCGACCTCATACGCGCGTCGGATCGGGGGCGGTTGGTTCCGGGTCTGCTGGCGGACGTGATCGCCGTGCCCGGCGACCCGCTGGCGGACATCACGGTGACCGAGCGGGTCTCGTTCGTGATGAAGGGCGGGATCGTCTACCGCTCGTGAGCAGGCGGTACACCCG